>DASRHD010000229.1:0-11660 GCA_035650695.1 Opitutaceae bacterium | reverse complement strand
ACGGGGCGGCCATTCTGGCTCAAACGGCGCGGTTGGACGAGCTGCTGACGCGGCATCGCGACACCCTCCCTCCGCAGCTGGCGCATTTTCTGGAAAAACGCAGTTATGCCAAGGCGCTGGCCTGGCTCGGCGGGGAAACGCCGGCGGCGGGCGCCTGCGGCCCGCGTTCAAAGGCATGAGCAAGGGAGGAAAAATTCCCACCGACGGCGGCGGGGCGTTGGGGCAGAGTCCGTTTGCGGCCTTAAGCGGACAAAACCTTCCGGCAGGCCCGGCCGTGCCCGCGGCTTCGCCGCCTCAAATGGCCGCCGCGGTTCCCCCGCCAAAGGACCGCGGGCGGGTGGACATCGTCCGCGAAGTCAACGGTCGCGGCGGCAAGACTGTGACCGTGATCACCGGCTTCACCGGCATCGGCTCGCCGGAAAAAGAGACGCTGGCGAAAAAGATCCGCGCCGCCTGCGGCTGCGGCGGCACGGTCAAGGACGGTCGGATTGAAATCCAGGGCGATCAGCGCGAAACCGCGGCAAAAATTCTGGCTGCGGCCGGCTTCCGGCCGGTGTTTGCGGGAGGCTGATGAAATTGCGGAATGCTGATTGGCTATTCGCAAAAGTGCGCAAATCCGCAATCAACAATCCGAAATCGCAACGTCTCACGCCGCCAGGCCGGCGGCCAAGGCGAGCGCGCTTTTGGCGCGATTCAAAATATAAAGATGGTAGCCGGGTGCGCCGCGACCGAGGAGATCGCGGATCTGCATGAGCGCCCACTCAAGCCCGAGCGCTTCGACGATTTCCGGCTGGTCGCCGGCGGCCTCCAGCCGCGTCACCAGCTTTGCTGGCAGCGCCGCTCCACAGAGCGTGGTGATGCGGAGGATTTGTTTGAGCGAGAGCACCGGCATGATGCCGGGCACGATCGGCACGGTGATGCCGGCCGCGTGGCACTTCTCGACGAAACGGTAATAACAGTCGTTGTCGAAAAAAAGCTGGGTGGTGACGAACGCCGCGCCGGCGTCCACCTTGCGTTTCAGATTCGCAAGGTCGACCTCCATGCCAGGCGCTTCGGGATGCTTTTCCGGATAACCCGCCACTCCGAGGCAAAAGTCCGTATGGCGTCCTTTGAGCAGTGCAACGAGTTCATTCGCGTAGCGGAGGCCGTCCGCGTTCGGCGTGAAAACCGTGGCGCCCTTGGGCGGATCGCCGCGCAGCGTCATGATATTGCGGAAGCCGGCGGCATGCAGGCGGTCGGCGATATCGTGCAGCTCGCCGCGCGAATGACCCACGCAAGTGAGATGGGGCATGACGGTGAAACCGAGCTCATCTTTGAGCAGGGCGCTGACCTGGGCGGTGCGTTCGCGCGTGCTGCCGCCGGCGCCATAGGTGACAGAAACAAAATCGGGCGCGATGCGCTTGAGCGCCGCCGCGGTTGCGCGCAACGCCTCGACACCCGCATCATCCTTGGGCGGAAAAAATTCCAGGGAGCGAAGCGGGCGCGGGCGGGCGAAAAGCTCGGCGATGGGCCGGTCAGGTTTCATAGACATATCAACGCATACTGATTTGTTGATATGTGTAAAGCATTGCCTTTTTGGGTAAGTCAGGCGGACTTTTTTTCCACATTCGGCAGAAAGGCGGTGAGCAGACCGATCAAGGGGAGAAAGGAGCAGACATGAAAAACGAAACCGATGCTGGTGTGATCGGCTAGCCGGCCGAGCACGGCGGAGCCGATGCCGGCCATGCCAAAGGCGAAGCCGAAGAAAATTCCGGCGATGAGCCCGACCCGGTTGGGAATCAGTTCCTGGGCGTAAACCAAAATGGTGGAAAAGGCGGAGGAAAGGATAAAGCCGATGATGGCGGTGAGGACGCCGCACCAAAGGAGGCTGGCGTAAGGCAGCAGGAGGGTGAACGGCGCCACGCCGAGAATAGAAACCCAAATCACGACCTTGCGCCCAATGCGGTCGCCCACCGGGCCGCCGATGAGCGTGCCGGTGGCGACACAGGCGAGAAAAATAAAAAGATGAATCTGGGCGTTCCGCACACTGAGGTGGAATTTATCGATGAGATAGAAGGTGTAGTAATTGCTGATGCTGGTGAGATAGATGAACTTGGAGAAAATCAATGCGGCGAGCACGGCCACGGCTCCGATCACCTTGCGGCGGTCAACCGGAGGTGGGCCGCCCGGACGCGCCGCGGCCTTGTTGGCGCGCAACTCCGCCAAATGATTCCGATACCAGCGGCCGACCCAGCTGAGCAGAACGACGCCGGTGAGCGGCACGGCGGCGAACCAAATGACGCGGGACTGGGTACCGGCGGCGAGCGTCATGGCCATCAAGGCGCCCAGGGCGGCGCCAGAGTTTCCCCCGACCTGAAAAAGCGATTGGGCGAAGCCGTAGCGTCCGCCCGAGGCCAGCCGCGCCACGCGCGAGGCCTCCGGATGAAAAACCGAGGAACCGAGGCCGACGAGCGCGGCGGCGACGAGGACCAAGCCGAAGGTGTTTGCGGCGGAGAGAAAGATCAGCCCGGTCAAGGTGAAGACCATTCCCGCGGTGAGCGAAAAAGGCTGCGGGCGGTGGTCGGTATAAATGCCGACGAGCGGCTGGAGCAGCGAGGCGGTGAGCTGGAAGGTCAAGGTGATCAGGCCGACCTGGCCGAAATTGAGATGCAGCTCGGATTTGAGCAGGGGATAGATCGCGGGCAGGAGCGACTGGATGGTGTCGTTGAGCAGGTGCCCGGCGCTGATGGCGAGGAGGATGGCCATCGCGGTGGAGGAGGTCCTGCTGGCAGCCGCCGTCGGGAGCGGAGTGTCGGCCGTTCTCATGCGGTCGCGGCCTCCCGCGCCTTTTCGGTCTTCAACCGCAACTGGCCGCAGGCGGCGTCGATGTCGTGGCCCTTTTCGCGGCGGAGAGTGACGGAAACTCGGGCGTCGCGGAGAATGTCTGCGAAGCGTTCCTGGCGCGTCAGGCTCGGACGCTTCCACGACAGGCCATCGACGGTGTTGTAAGGGATCAAATTCACGTGCGCGTGCAGGTCACGGGCGATGTCACGGAGTTTTTCCGCCTGCTCAAGTGAATCGTTGACGCCCTCGATGAGGATGAACTCGAGTGTGACCATGCGGCCGTGTTTTTCCGAAAAAGCTTTCACCGCCGGCAGGAGTTTCGCCAGCGGGTAGGCTTTGTTCACCGGCATGATTTTTTCGCGCACGTCGTCCGTCGCGCCGTGGAGCGAGATGGCGAGGCGGAAGCCGAGCGGCTCCTCGGCGAGCTGAAGAATTTTTGGCACCAGTCCGCTGGTGGAGATGGTGATGCGGCGTGCGCCAAAGCCGAGGCCCCAGTCGGCGTTGACGATGGCGAGGGCGTGGAGGAGCGCGTCGTAGTTGGCCAGCGGCTCGCCCATGCCCATGACCACGATATTGTCGAAGGAAGCCAGCTCGGTGCGCGCGCGGGGGGTGCGTGCGTCCTCGCGGTAGCAGACCTGGAGCAGTTGGGCCACGATCTCGCCTGCGTTGAGGTCGCGCTTCAGTCCGGCCAGACCGCTGGCGCAGAATACGCAACCCATGGCGCAGCCGACCTGGGTGGAGATACAGATGGTTTTGCGCGAATGATCGAGGCCCACGCCATCCTGTGGCGCGCGGATGATGACGGTTTCGATGAGCGCACCGTCACGCAGCTCGAGGAGGAGCTTGTCGGTCACATCGTGCGACTGGCGGTTGAGTACAAGGCCCGCCGGCATGAGGTCGAACGTTTCGGCCAGCCAGGCGCGGAGCGGCTTGGAGAGGTTGGTCATGTCATCCCACGACCGGGCGCGTTTCTTGTAGAGCCACTCCAGAACCTGCCTGGCGCGAAAAGCCGGCTCGCCCCGCGCGCGGAGCTTTTCCGCGAGCGAGTCGAGGGTCTCGCCGGTGAGCGGCGGCCGGGCAGGCGTGAATTTCATGAGGGATCAGACTAAAGGAGGCCGGCGGAGCGGCGCAAGCTGCGCGGGCGGCGCCCTTCCGCGGTGTGCCCGAGGAAGCGGTGGCGCGCCGCGCAGCCGAAAGCGGCGTCTATTTTGCCAGGGCGCGATTGAGCGCGCTGACGACGGCCTTGATCGAGGCGAGCTCGATATTTGTGTCGATGCCGGCGCCGAAAAGGGTGCGCCCGCGGTCGGTCTTGATCTGGATATAGCTGACGGCGCGGGCCTCGGCGCCGCGGCCGAGCGAATGTTCGGCGTAGCTGAGGAGCTCGAACTTGGGCAGGCTGGTGGCGGCGAGGGAGCGGACGAAGGCGTCGATCGGTCCATTGCCGCTGCCGGTGAGCTTGTGCGGCTGGCCGTCGATGATCAGGCCGGCCTCGCATTTCACCGTGCTGTCGCGCTCGGTGGTCTTGAAATGCTGGAGCGCGATGGGCGCAGTCCGATCGAGGTATTCGCGCCGGAAGACGTCACGAATTTCCTCCGGCGTGAGCTCGGTGCCTTTGGCATCGGCGACATCGTTGATGATCTTGCCGATTTCCTTGTGCATCAGCTTGGGCAGCTGGAAGCCGAATTCATGCTCAAGCACGTAAGCCACGCCGCCCTTGCCGGACTGCGAATTGATCCGGATGATGGCCTTGTAGCTGCGGCCGATGTCGGCGGGATCGATCGGAATGTAAAGCACATCCCAGGGTTCGCCGGGTTTCTGCACGCCCCAGGATTTTTTGATCGCGTCCTGGTGCGAGCCGCTGAAAGCGGTGAAGACCAGTTCGCCGGCGTAGGGCTGGCGCGGGGGCACATCGAGGCGGGTGCAGCGCTCATAGACTTCGCGGACGTGATTGATGTCCGAAAAATCCAGGCCGGGATGAATGCCGTGGGTGTAGAGATTGAGCGCGACGGTGACGATATCGAGGTTGCCGGTGCGCTCGCCGTTGCCGAAAAGCGTGCCTTCAACCCGTTCGGCGCCGGCGAGCAGGCCGAGCTCGGTCGCCGCGGTGCCGGTGCCGCGGTCGTTATGGGTGTGGAGGGAGACGATGGTGGCGTCGCGGCGGGTGAGGTGAGTGCACATCCATTCGATCTGGTCGGCATGGACATTGGGCGTGGCGTACTCGACGGTGGCGGGCAGGTTGAGAATGATCTTGTCCGCCGCGGTGGGCTGCCAGACGTCGGTTACGGCCTCGCAAATCTCGAGGGCGAACTCCAGCTCGGTGCTGGTGAAGCTTTCCGGCGAATATTCAAATTGCAGCTTCGTGCCGGCGGCGGCCAGCGGCCGGCTGTCCCGCTTGAGCTGTTCGACGGCGCGGGTGGCGATCTTGACGATCTCGGGCTTGTCCGCGTTGAAGACGTAGCGGCGCTGGGCGGGCGAGGTCGAATTATAGAGATGAAAAATGGCATGCTTGGCGCCGCGCAGGGCTTCGAGTGAGCGGGCGATCAGATCCTCCCGGCATTGGCAGAGGACCTGGATGGCGACGTCATCGGGAATGCGGTTTTCCTCGATCAGGCGGCGGCAAAAATCGAATTCGATCTGCGAGGCGGAGGGAAAACCGACTTCGATCTCTTTGAAGCCGATCTTGACCAGGAGGCCGAAGAACTCGAGCTTCTCCTCGACGCTCATCGGTTGGGCGAGGGCCTGGTTGCCGTCGCGCAGATCGACGCTGCACCAGATGGGCGCGCGGGTGAGGGTGCGGTCAGGCCACTGGCGGTTGGGCAAATGGACCGGCGGGAACGGCCGGTACTTGGTCACGGGTGGAGCTTGCATGGAAAATGCGGAAAAATGGTTTTTGGGAGGGAAGTCTGGACGAAACACGGCCGCGGCAGACGGCGGCGGGCGCAATAACAGGCGGGCACGATCGGCTGCTATGCAGCCCGTCGAGGATCGTGCAGCTAACTAAGTCGGAGCGCCTGGGAGACTTGCAACATTTCTGGAGAAGCTATCAAATGGCTGTTATGGCTTCCTGTCAAGGGGTTCTGTCCGCGGGGCGCGGCCGTGGGAGGAAAATCATCTCCTTATTTGTAACCGCTTGCCCTGCAATTCCGTCTTGTTTCCCGTGTATGACGTTATCTCCATATCTGTATGGCTGACGAGACGTTCGACCTGGCTGGCTGCCTCGAACGCGTGCGCCGACGCGATCAAGCGGCTGCGCGAGAATTGGTCGACCATCTTTATCCGCTCGTCATCCGCATCGTGCGCGCCCACCTGCCGCGGCGTGTGTCGGAGGAAGATCTCGCCCAGGAAATTTTTCTAAAAATGTTCACCCGCGTCGAACAGTACAAAGGCAACGTGCCCTTCACCCATTGGGTGTCGCGGATCGCGGTGACGACCTGCATCGACCAGCTGCGGGCGCAGAAACGCCGGCCGGAGTTTCGCTGGGCCGATCTCTCGGAGAACGAGGCTGAGGTGCTGGACAACGTGCTGACCAGCGAGCGCGACGTCGCGCCTGACGACGCCCTGGCGGCCCACGAGCTGGTGCACAAACTGCTTGACCAACTCAAGCCCGAGGACCGGATGGTGGTGCAGATGCTTGACCTCGAACAGAGATCGATCGCCGAAATCAGCCAGCTTACCGGCTGGAACCAGTCGCTGGTCAAGGTTCGCGCCTTCCGCGCCCGGGGAAAATTGAAAAAACTTTTTGAAGAATTGAAACGAAAGGAAAAATCATGAACACGCCCGATCCTCGCTGGGAGCGGCTCATCGCCGCCGCCCGCCAAGTTCGCGACGAGCGTGACACCGCCGCTCCCTACGGCTTTGCCACGCGCGTGGCCGCCCGCGCCTTCGCCGCGGTCGAGCCGCCGTTCTCCGCGCTGCTCGCCCGGCTCTCCTGGCGCGCGCTCGGAGTCGCCGCGCTCATTGCGCTGGCCAGCATCGCGGTCAACTATTCGGCCATTTCGTCGGTCTCGTCCGGCAACGCGGAGGACGATTCCGCCTCCATCGAGCTCGTGAACGAGATCGTGAATATGTCCTGATCATGGGTCGCTCGCTCCTCGCCGGTCTGGTCTTTTTCGCCATCTTTGTCTCGGGTGGCGTGGCCGGCTATTTTTTTGGCGTGGGCTGGGCGAGACGCCTGCAGCAGATCGAACAAAAGGCCCGTCAACAGCAACAGCAGAAACAACAACAGGCCATCGCCGTCCCGTTTAATCCAATGCTGTTGCACCGCCTGGCCGAGCAGCTCGACCTCAGCGAAGAGCAGCGGAAGCAGCTGCGCCCGATCGTGGCGCGGTACGCCGACGAGATGCGGGTGCTCAATGGCGAGCGCGAAAACGCCATGCAGCGGATGGAGGAGGAGGTAAACAAAGTGCTCACCTTCGACCAGCGCATGAAGCTGGAACGGCTCAAGGAGGAGCAGCGGACCCGCTTGATGGAACAACAGGAGCGAGTTCGCCATTTTCTGATGAACCGCGGCGGGAGGAACGCCCCGCCGGCTCCACCCAAGCCTGCCGCATCTCCTTCGGCTCCGCCGGCCGCTCCGGCCAAGCCCGCTCCGGCGCAACCGCCGGCGGCGAACCCGCCCACGACCACTTCGGCGCCGACCGGGCTTCCGCCCACCGAGACGGTGCCGGTGCACTAGGCTCTTGCGGCTGGCCGCAGTTGCGGCTTGGATGGGCGCATGGCAGAACCGCTTCAAGGCAAGACCATCATTCTCGGCATCACCGGCTCGATCGCCGCCTACAAGGCGGCTGACTTGACGAGCCAGCTGCGGAAAAAAGGCGCGGATGTCTTCCCCGTGATGACGGTGGGTGCGCAAAAATTCATCACCCCGCTGACGCTGCAGACGCTGGCGCGCAATCCGGTCGCGGCCGACCTGTGGAAGGAAGGCGAGGGCGGGTGGCAGCCCGGCCATGTGGAGCTGGCGGACAAAGCCGATCTGCTGCTGGTCGCGCCGGCGACGGCCGACGTGCTGGCGCAGTTCGCCCACGGCCTGGCGCCGGACTTCTTGAGTTCACTTTACCTCGTCTCCCGTGCGCCCGTGCTGCTGGCGCCGGCGATGAATGGCAAGATGTGGACGCATCCGGCGACGGCCGCGAATGTTGCCGCGCTGAGGGCCCGCGGCCATGAATTCATCGGCCCGGAGGAGGGCATGCTGGCCTGCGGCTACGAAGGGATCGGCCGTCTCTGGCCGGTCGATGGCATCGTCGCGCGGGTGGAGGAGCTTTTGGCGCCGAAGAAGCGCAGGTAGGGGCGGGGAGAAAATATAAGTTGCCCCGCCGCCGCAATGGCTCACGTTTTGCCTTGGCCAGGCGCCATGCATGGGCAGGCGCGTGAACCCCGCCAGGACCGGAAGGTAGCAACGGCAACGACGTCCTCCTAGTGCCGTGGAGTGCCTGGCCACTTTTATTTTTTGGCCAAGGGCTCCGAAATTGGCGGTTACCACGAACCCCAGCTGGCACGGCCGCCGCCCGACGTGGGCAGGCTTATGGTCGTGTAGCCATGGCTGGAGGCCCATTCCTGGGCCGCCTTCTCCAGTTTGTCGTTGCCGCAGTTGAGGTAGAGCTCGGCCAGCTCCTGTGTGCCCTGGTCATCGAGAATCTGCGTCAGGTCGTCGACGATCTTCGGTTCGCCCAGCGCGACGAGGGTAAAGACGGCATTCCGAACTTTTCGCGAGTCGCCCGAGCCGGCATCATCGAGCAGGACCTGCTGGGTTTTTTCCCACGCCTGCTTGAGGTGACTGGAATCTTTATGGCCGATCCAGGCATACACCTGTTCCGCATCCGACGCCGGTTTCCAGCCGAGTTTGTCCAGGGCGGAGACGAGGCCGGCATTGAGATCCCAGTCGGGCAGTGCCTGGCTGAGGGGCGTGACCGCTCGCTTGTCGCCAAGATCGCCAAGTGCGTCCACCGCACCCTGGCGCACATCGATATCTTGATCGGAGAGACGGGCGGCCAATGGCCCGAAGGCGGCCGGCCCCATCTTCGCCACCTTGTCCCAGGCTTGAAGCGCGACAAGATAAACAATGAGGTCGTCCGCCTTTGCCGGCTGATAGTGCATTTTATCCAAAGCCTGCGCCGCGGCCTGGCGCACGCCGGCGTTGGCGTCCGTCAACCCTTCCACCAGCGGCCCGACCGCCTGGCTGTCACCGAGCGCACCGAGCGCCTCTGCCGCCGCAGCTTCGACCGAAACATCATTGCTTTTGAACACCTCGATCAGCGGTTTTACCGCCCGTTTATCTCCCAGCGCGCCGAGGGCACCGACCACACTCCGCCGAACATCAAGAATATCGTCCTGCAGCCGGACGATCAGCGGTTCGACGGCCCGCTTGTCATTCAATTCGCCCAGCGCGCGGGCGGCGCCTTGGCGCTGGTCGGCATCCTCATCCTGCAGGCAATCGATCAGCGGCCCGACCGCCGGCGAGCCCAGCTTGACCAAATCATCCCAAGAGCGGCGTAAAATCAGAAAAGCCACCTTCTCATCGATACCGGCGGGTTGATAATGCAGTTGGCCGAGCACATCGGCGGTGTCGCGGCGCACCTGCACGTCCTTGTCCGCCAGGCAGGCGACAAGCGGTTTGATCGCCGGCTCGCCCAGGCTGACGAGGGCATCGAGCACGGACTGATGCACATTGACGCCTTCGGCATTTTCTTCCTCGGACGTATTTTTTCCCGCCAGGTCGGTCATGCACCCGATCAGCGGTTTCACAGCGCGAGCGTCGCGGAGCTGGCCGAGGGCGGCGGCAGCCAGACTGCGCACGGAAGGATCCTGCTCTGTCAGGCAAGAAATCAGGGGCTCAACCGCCGACGGTCCGAGCCTGGCCAGTGCCTCCGCGGCTTTTTGGCGGACGGAAAGGTCCACGTCGGCCGGCGAAGGTGTTTGGGGTGTGTCGTAGGTCTTCTCGTCCGCCATTTTCTCGTTTGTCGCGGCATCGGTCGGGCTTTCCGCCGCCGGCGGGGAGGGCTGTTTCAAGCAATCGATCAACGGACCGATGGCGCGCGGGTCACCGGTTAGGCCGAGCGCTTCGGCGGCGTTCGCGCGGACGCGGGCAGCGGTGTTATTCAGGCTGGCAATGAGCGGGGTGACCGCCGGCGCACCGATCTGCCCCAAGGCTTTTATGGCGGCGCCGGAAATTTGCTCGTTGTCGTCAGCCAGGCGCGGGATCAGCGCATCCACGGCCTCCGCAGGGCGCAGGCCGCCCAGGGCCGCGATGAGCGCGGAGGCTTGGGTCGGGTCGAGTTTTTTATCCTGCAGAAGGGAAATGAGCCTCTTGCTCGTCCGGGCTCGGTCCTGCTTACCGAGAGCGGCGATGATCTTCTGGTGTAACTCCTCGTCGCCTGTGGCCAGATGGGCAATGAGCGGCTCGATCGCCCGGCTATCGCCGAACGCGCCCAAGGCGTCGACCGCCGCCGCACGTACATCGTCGTCCTGATCATCGAGACAGGCGATGAGCGGTTCGACTGCGCGCGGATCGTGCTGCTGTCGAAGCACATCGATCGCCTGGCGGCGCGCGGGCGCTGAGGGATCTCCTAATTTTTTCAACGCCGCCTCCACCGGATCGGTCCGGATGCACCCGGCCAGTCCAGCGAACAGGAGGCAGACAAGCCAGCGGAAGGAAGCGCGATGGGCCATGCGATTTTTTGTGAGGCGAGCCGGCGGGCTGGAGCGTAATCGAACGCCCCGGTTTTAGCGGCCGGCGTTTCTTTCACAAGAGCGGATTTGCCAGAACTGAAAAACATAGGCTGGATTTTTCCGTCCATCGGTTTTTCAGTTCTTTCCGCTTTGCCTTCCTCCACCTACCAGGTCATCGCCCGCAAATGGCGGCCGCAGACGTTTGACGACGTCGTGGGCCAGGACCATGTGGTGCGCACGCTGAAAAACGCCATCGCGCGCAACCGCATCGCCCACGCCTACCTCCTGGTCGGCCCGCGCGGCACGGGCAAGACCAGCCTGGCCCGCATTTTCGCCAAGGCGCTCAACTGTCCCGGCGGGCCGAAGGCCGACTTCGATCCCGACGATCCGGTCTGCCGGTCGATTGCGGACGGCACCTTTCTCGACGTGATCGAGATCGACGGTGCCTCGAACAACGGCGTCGAGCAGGTGCGCGAGCTTCGCGACACCGCGCGCTACGCGCCGGCGCAGGGCCGCTTCAAGGTCTACATCATCGACGAGGTGCACATGCTTTCCACCGCGGCGTTCAATGCCCTGCTCAAGACCCTCGAAGAACCGCCGCCGCATGTGAAATTCGTCTTTGCCACGACCGATCCGCAAAAGGTGCTGCCGACCATCGTCTCCCGCTGCCAGCGTTTCGATCTCAAGCCCATCCCGGACGAATTGATCGTGGAACGCCTGAAAAAGGTCGCGGTGGCGGAAAAAATCAAGGCGGCTGACGCCGCCCTGGCCTGCATTGCCCGTCTGGCCGACGGCGGCATGCGCGACGCGCAGTCGATTTTCGACCAGATGATTTCCTTTTGCGGCAACGAAGTGGCCGAGGCCGACGTGCTCGACGTCTACGGCCTGGTGGCGACGGCCCAAGTGAAGGCCCTGGCGGCCGCACTCGCCGCCGGTGACCACAAGAAAATCATCGAGATTGTCGACGAGTGCGATGAGAGCGGCCGCGATCTCGTGCGCCTGCTGGCCGATTTGCAGGCGGTGGTGCGCGAGGCCCTGCTGGACGCGATTGGAAAGGGCGGGCGGAGCGACCAGCTGGGCGGCACGACGCTGACCACGGAGCAACTCACGCGCATGCTCGACGCATTGCGGGAGGGTGAGGGCAGAGTGAAGCTGGGGCTGACCGAAAAGAT
>DASRHD010000228.1:0-4059 GCA_035650695.1 Opitutaceae bacterium | reverse complement strand
AGCACGGGCGCGGCCAGCGCCGCGCCGACCCAAAGCCGGCGCGTCATCTCGCGCTGCTCCGGATTCTCTTCCGGTTCGGCGGTCACGGTTTTAGGCTCGAGGGCCATGCCGCAGATCGGGCAGGCGCCGGGATGGTCTTGTGCGATCTGCGGATGCATCGGACAGGTATAGACCGTCCGCGCGGCGGCGTGCGCCGGATTGCGCTCAAGCGCCATGCCGCACTTCGGACAGGTCCCGGGCCGGTCCGACTCCACCCCGGGGCACATCGGGCAAAAGTAGGCGGCGCCCGCGGCCGGTTTCACCTCGCCGTGCATGTGATAGCCGCAGTGCGGGTGCGATTCCTCAGATTTGCCGGAGTGCATGAAAGATTGAATGTGGCAGGTCCCGGGCGGACGCAAACCCCGGCGAGCGTGTCGACCGACAGTCATACGCGGCACGGCGCCAAAACCCTCGCCGTTTTCAGCGGCGCCGGGGATCTAGTCCTTGTCCTGCTGCGCCTCTTTTAGTTCGGCGGGCGGCGGCGGACCGGTGCGAAACTCCCGATGCCGGATTTTTCCGCCGGCATAGGCGATGTAGCTGGCGATCCCGCTGGCGCCGAGGGCCGCGATCACGGCGAGCAACGCGAGCGGCAGGGCGCTGCGCGGCCATTTCAGCGGGAGGAGGAGCGCGGCCAGCGCGACGGCGGCGGTGGTATAGAAAACCCACTGGTTGTCGTCGGCGCGGTGGCGATGGATCGTAAGCCAGGCGTCTCCATTCTGGTCCGCCATTTCCTCGACCCGATCATAGCCGAGGTGTCCGTAGTGCACGGCCGGCCAGACGGCGGCGGCGCTGACAAAAACCAGCGCCAGCGCCAGAACGATGGCGGCGCGGCGGCGGGCAATAAGCGCGGCGATCAAGCCGAGGGCGGCGAAAGGAAGGGCGTGGGTCAGGGCCGGCACCAGCAGCGCGTGCACGTATTCCGGCTGCTGCAAAAGTTCCTTCACGGCAAAATGCGCTTGGACGCAAAAAAGCGGGCGGGGCGCCGCCCGCCCGCGGAGAAACTCAGCTTTTCACCATTTCGACGTTCTCAATCAGATTGATGCCGTCGCGCGCCACGAACTTGCCGTGGACTGTGACGGTCTTGCCGCCGTAGGGGGCGAACTCGTCATTGACCGGCTTGTGTTCGCCGATGAGCAGGTAGGTCTTGCCATCGGTGCCCTTAAGGCCGACGGGCAGGCCGCTGGAGATGCATTTCTGGGCGCAGGCGGCATGATCGGGGCCGCTCGCGCCGTGGCCGAGGTAGCACGCCATGTCGAGGACTTCGCCGGTGACGGTGACGTCGCTGCCGGATTTGGCCGCGCCGGCATCGGCATCATTGGCGAGGAGCGGGAGGCTGGTGAGGGCAAAGCCGGCGGCAAGCGCGGCGAGTAGCTTCGGGAGGGAGGATGTCAGTTTCATGAGGTTGAGGATGGGTTTTCCGCGGAGCCGCACCCTTACCCGGCTTTCTCTTCTTTGCAAATCGCTAGCGGAATTCGACGCCATCCGCCGGATCAATTGGCCGAGAGGCGGCTGAACGGCGGGCGGCTCTCCTCGAAGGGGAAATCCGCAAGCAGCTGGTCGAGCGGCCGGTTGAAAAATCCGTCGCTTCCCAGCACCGCCATATGCTCGCGGTAGGAGCGGGCGAGGGGATCGATGCCTTCGAGGGTGTCGCCGGCCGGGTCCTCGCCATAGCCGTCGAAGGCCAGCTTGAAGTCCTGCAGAGTGATGTGGGCGAGGGGGCGGGCCGGCTGGTAAAGATAATCGGTGGATGAGTCGCCTTCCGCCGGCGGAATGGGGGTGATGAATTTCAGATCGACGAGGCGATTGAGGCTCTCGTTGAGGATTTGGGTGGGAACCTTGAGCAGCGCCCCGAGCTGGGAGGCGGTGACGGGCGGCAGGTCGCCCTGGAAGCGGCGGCAAATGGTGAGGAGGACGACGAGGGACAGGCGTTCGCGGGTCGACTCGGACAGACTGTGCCAGGCGGCCTGGCTGCTGCGGAAGTTCACGTTTTGCACGGCGTAGCTGATCTGGCCGCCCACCAGGACGAAAAACCAGAAGATGTAGAGGCCGAACATGAGGATGGGCAGGATGCCGAGCGAGCCATAGAGGCTTTTGGAAAGGACGACGCGGCGGAAGTAGAAAAACGCCAGGTAATTGTTGAGGACGAGCAGGGCGGCGACGACGAAGGCGCCGACGAAGGCCGCGCGCCAGAACACATGGGTGTTGGGAATGAAGCGGTAGAAGAGCGTGAGAACGAGGATGAGCACCGTGACGGAAAACAGCGGCAGCATCACGCCGAGCACACGCAGCAGCTGGTCGCCAAGCGGGAGATGCTTCATGAAAACGTTGACGAACGTGCCCGCACCGAGGGCGGTGACGGCGGCAAAGAAGAGCACGGCGCCGAGGGTCAGGACGGTCCAGTAGAAGACGATGCGCATGAGCCAGCTGCGGCCGCGGCGCACGCCCCAGATCTCATTGAAGGCATTTTCAATCGAGGTGAAGAGCTGGAGGACAATAAGGATGAGGGTCAGCGCCCCGACCACGCCGGCGGTGCCGGAACGCGAGCCGACAATGAAGCCGTTGATCAGCCGGACGAGGTCCTGGTTGACCGCGGTCGGACTGGCCGCCGGAGATCCGACCGGGGGAGGGGCGGCGGCCGGCGGAGTTTTCAGGGTGGCGGCGGAGACAATGTCATTTTGCGCCGCCGGCAGCGGCGGGGCTTTCCCCTCGGTGGAAAGCTTCTCGTACTCGGAAAGGGAGGGCGCGACAAAGGTGAGAAGCCGGTGCAGGGTGTTGACCGCCATGTTGGGGTCATTCTTGTCGAGCATGAAGCCGGCCACGAGGACCGCGATGGCGACGAGCGGTCCGAGGCCGAGCAGCGAGCTGAAGCTGAGCGCGGCGGCGCGGCTGGCGGCCTTGTTTTCCATCAAGCCGTTGCCCGTGATCGAAGCGACCCGCAGCGCGGCATAGGTCCGGCCGCGCAGGGACCGGTCAGTGAGGAAGGCGGGCTGCCAGATTTCCTTGCGAAAAATCCGAGCTAATTTTTTCCAGCGCTGGGCCGTCTCCGCCATGAAGGTGAAAGTCGCGCCGTTCGCCCTCGGGTCTCAGGTCAGCATGTAATAGGCAAAGCCGAGCATGCCGGCGAGGCCGATCCCGACCGAGATGCCGAGGGAAAAGAAACTGGTGAAGATCGTGCTGAAGTACAGGCCGACCGACCCGGCCATGACGGCGAGCAGCGGCGGAGTCTCGCCCCGGACCCAGAAAAGAAAACCGATGAAGCCAAGGCCGAGCGCAGCGCGGAAGCGGACCAACGGGTAGAGCGTGACCATCTGCAGCAAGAGCAGCAGGCCGAGAATGACGTCGATCGCGCCGAGAAAAACCAGGGGCTGGCTGAGGATTTTGTTCACATCCAGCGCGATGATGACGTCGATCGAGGGGAGAATCTCGGAGGCGGCGGCGATGAAGAGAAAAACCGTGCAGGCGTAGAGGCCGATCTTGGCGGCGCGGCCGCGGGCGATGGCCGGATCCTTGGCATGCTTGGTGTCTTCGGTGCGCCCCTCGGCGGCAGCCAGCATGTCGTTGACCGTGATCGGCGCGTGGCTCTCCTGCTCGACGTTGAGCGTCTGGACGTTGGTCTTGGGCTTGACCGTAAGCTTCTTTTTTTCCGGAAAAAGGGCGGACTTGAGATCGGCGTTGGCGCCGACCGGAATCCATTTTTCGGACGTCGCCTCATAATAGAGCGTGTCCAAGGCGACCTGCCCGGCCTCGGCCAGGGAGGAGAGCTGTTCCTGGGTGAAGGGACCGCGGGCCTCGGTATCACCCGCGCTGCGGATGTAAAATTCCTGCGTGGCCATGTAGGAAGGAAGGTTGGGCGGGGGCGCGGGACGCGGCAAGAGTTTTGTCGGAGGCCGGATTCCGGTTAACAAACCCTTCACATGCGCTGGAGGGTGCGCAGGCCAAGCAGGCGCAGGCCGGTTTCGAGGATCAGCAAGGTGCGGGCACAGAGGAGCAAACGGCGCGACCGTACCGCCGGAGAATCGA
>DASRHD010000227.1:0-8632 GCA_035650695.1 Opitutaceae bacterium | reverse complement strand
CATTTCATATTCATTCCAGCCGGCGATCGAATCGGTCTGCCGGTAGAGCACGCCGATGACGAGCACGCCGGCACCCATCCAGAAAAGTTCCACCAGCGACCACATGATGAAATCGGCGCGGAACATCATCGTCCGCACCATCGAATAACGGGCGCAGGCCAGCCAGAGGCGGAGATAGTTCAACGGCTTCATCGCCGGTTCAGCCGCCGACCGCGGTGTGCCGTCGCAGGCCGCGGACCCAAAGCAGCTGGGCGGCGCCAAGGAGGATCAGCGCCCAGGCGCACTGGATGACGAGGCCGCTGAGCGCCCCGGCGAAATCGACCCGCCCGGTGAGAATGGCGGCGGGAAAATACATCTGGTAAAAGTAGGGCAGGTATTGCGAAAGGTGGAATAGCGCGGGGGGCATGAGATCGAGCGGGAACATCTGGCCGCCGAGCACGGTTTCGACCGCGAGCGAAAGGAGGATGAACGATTGGATTTCCAGGAACCAGAAGGTGAGCAGGCCAAAGCAGTAGGCGATGGTGAACTGGATCAGGGCGGAAAGGAGGGCGGCGGGCAGGCCGAGGGCGAGCCGCCAGGCCTCGTGCGGCGGCGCAAGATAAGGCCAGAGCAGCGGCAGCGCCAGCCCCAGCGGCACCAGAACGAGCAGGCCGGAGACAATGCGCGCCGCGGAAAACACGCTCAAGCGATAGAGGAAATAATTGATCGGTTTGAGCAGGAACTGGTTGATCAGGCCGTTGCGGATGTCCTCGCTGATCTGGTAATCCTCGTTGAAAGCGCCGACGAAAAATTGCAGGAGGATGAGGATGACGAAGTAGGTCAGGGTCTGGGCCAGGTCGAAGCCGCCGATATGGGTATTGCCGGCGTAGGCCGCGCTCCAGAGAATGAACACCACGGTGAGGTGGAAAACGGAAAAGCCGCCGCGCAGCGCGAAGTTCCAGCGGTAGACCAGATTGCTCTGCAGGCCGACAAAGAAGCTATGGCGGTATTTGGCGAGCGCCGGCATGGAGGAGTAATGAGCAGCGACAATCGAATTGCGCAAGCGGAGCGGTGCAGGCAGGCGCGGCCTGGCCGCTACTTTGAACCCAGCCCGAAGCGGGCGATGATCTCCTTGGCGAGGTTCTTGTAGGCGCTGGCTCCGGGATTGTGCGGATCGTAGGCAAAGATGGTCTTGCCGAAGCTGGGCGCCTCGCTCAGCCGCACGGTGCGGGGGATGACGGTTTCGAAGATTTTTGCCGGTTCGTAGGCCTTGACCTCGTCGACCACCTGGCGGGAGAGGTTGGTCCGGACGTCGAACATGGTCATGATCGTGCCGCCGATGCCGAGGGCGTTGTTGATCCCGGCATTTTTGAGACGGTCAACCACCCGGAAGATCTGGGCCAGCCCCTCCAGCGCCATGTATTCGCACTGCAAGGCGATGAGGAGGAAATCGGCGGCGGCGAGACTGTTCATCGAGAGCATGCCGAGCGCGGGCGGGCAATCGATGATCACCGCACGATAGCCGTTGGCGGCGCGCACCGGCTCGAGGACGGCGCGGAGCTTGAGCAGATAATTTTCCATCTGGGCCAGCTCGATTTCGGCCGCGGCCAGGTCGACCTCGGCGGGGATGAGCGCAAGGTGCTCGTAGGAGGTCGGGGTGATCATCTCGAGGGCCGAGCCCTCGCCATGGAGCGGGCGATAAAGGCTTTTGCCCTCCTGCTTTTCGATGCCGAGGGCGCTGGTGGCGTTGGCTTGGGGATCGAGGTCGACGAGCAGGGTGTGGATTTTTTTCTCCGCCAGGGCGGCGCCCAGATTGACGGCGGTGGTGGTTTTGCCGACGCCGCCCTTTTGGTTGGCGATGGTGAAGACGGTGCAAGCCATGGCGGAGCCAACGGTGGCAGCGCCATTGGTGTCCAGCGAGAAAGAAAAATGCGGCGTCTCAGGGATGGCGGGGCGGCGACTTGCGGGCGAGGACGGCGCCTGGCGCCGGCAAATCGCTCGCGCTCCAGCCGCCGCCGAGGGCCTCGAGCAGGGCCACGCTGGTCGTCCGCTGATTTTGCAAGGTGGTGAGGGCGGCCTGCCGGGCGTTCAGCTCGGCAATCTGGGCGGTGACCACGGTGGTGTAGTCGACCACGCCGGCATTGTATTCGTTGAGCGCGATGCGGGCGGCTTCCGCGGCCTCCTCCACGGCGGCGGACTGGACGGCGGCCTCTTCGCCGAGGATGCGCAGGGTGGAGAGATGGTCCTCGACCGACTGGAAGGCGGAGAGCACGGCCTGCCGGTAAGCGGCCACGGTGGCGTCATAGGCGGCGCGCGCCTCGAGCGTCTGCGCCCGCCGCTGCCCAAAATCAAAGACCGGCTCGCTCAGGTCCGCCCCGAGCGACCAGGTGCGGTTGGCGGCGCGAAACAGCTGGTGCAGGACGGACGATTGAAATCCCTCCTCGCCGGAGAGTGAAATGTCCGGAAAGAAACCGGCGATTTGCACGCCGATTCGCGCATTGGCGGCGGCGACGGCGCGCTCGGCCGCGGCGATGTCCGGCCGGCGTTCGAGCAGGGCCGACGGCAGCTGCACGGGGACGACCGGGGCGGGAAGCGTGAGGGAAGGCTGCGGGGCGAGCGAGAAATCGGCCGGGGCCCGGCCCAAGAGCACCGCGATGGCATGCTCGAGCTGGGCGCGCTGCACGCCGGAGTCGATTTCCTGGGCGCGGGCGGAGTCCAGCTGGGCCTGCGAGGAAATCACGTCGCTGCGGGCCACCACGCCGGCCTTGTACTTGTTTTGGGAAATCTCGAGCGTGCGGCGATACGCCTCGACCGCGTTGGCGTAAAGGCGGCGGCGTTCGTCGGCCACGCGCAACAAGATATAATCCTGGGCGAGGGCCGACTGGAGGGAGAGACGGGCGTTGGCGAGATCGGCGGCGCTGGCCTGGGCGGCGGCGACGTCGGCTTCGCTCAAACGCCGGATGCGCCCCCAGAAGTCGGGCGTCCAGCTGGCCTGCAGCCCGGCCTGAGCGGTGGTGAGGACGCCCGATGAGCCGCTGGTGGGGGTCAGCACCTGGGTGGTGCCGGCGGAGGTCGAGCGCGAAGTGGAGACGGAGGAGGAGCCGGAACTGCGCCGCAGCCGCTGGTACGAACCGACGGCGGAAAGGGACGGGAAAAGAGTGGCGTGGTCGGCGCGCGCCAGTTGGCGCGCCTCTTCATAATTGGCGGCGGCCTGGAGCAGCGATTGGTTGGAAACGAGGATTTCCCCCTCCAGTTGGTTCAGGACCGGATCCTGGAAAACCTCCCACCAGGCGCTGCGGGCGGCGTCATCGTTTGGCGTGGCCGGTTTCCATCCAGCCGCTTCCTTGAAATTTTGCGGAACGGCGACCTCGGGCCGGTGATAGTTCGGGCCCACGGCGCAACCGGTCGCGCCCAGAACCAGGGCGGTGGCGAGGCCGAAACCGGCGGTCCGCGACGAAGAGAGAATTTTTTCAAACATGGAACGTTTCATCCCAAACCGGGTTAAAGATGGGCCTCCGCCGTCCGGCCGGCCGCCGGGGCGGCGCCCCGCCGCCGGCCCCGCCAGGCGAGGAGGCGCAGGCGCGCGCGGTCGATGTAAAGATAGACCACGGGCGTGGTGTAGAGCGTGAGCAGCTGGCTGACGATCAGTCCGCCGGCGATGGAGATGCCGAGCGGGCGCCGCAGCTCGGCGCCATTGCCGAAACCGAGGGCGAGGGGGAGGGACCCGAGCAGGGCGGCGGCGGTCGTCATCATGATCGGCCGGAAGCGGAGCAGGCTGGCCTTGAAAATCGCCTCGCGCGGGCCCAGTCCCTCGTCGCGCTGGGCGGCGATGGCAAAGTCGATCATCATGATGGCGTTTTTCTTCACGATGCCGATAAGGAGAAAGACGCCGATCAGGGCGATGAGGCTGAATTCGGTGTCGAAGAGGAGGAGGGCGAGCACGGCGCCGAGGCCGGCGGACGGCAGGGTGGAGAGAATGGTGAGCGGATGGGTGTAGCTTTCGTACAGGATGCCGAGCACGATATAAATCGCGGCGAGGGCGGCGAGGATGAGGAGGGGTTCGTTTCCGACCGACTGGGTATAGGTCCGGGCCGCTCCCTGGAAGCTTCCGTGCACTGTACTTGGAATATGGATACGATCGATCTGGCGGTCGATCGCCGCGACCGCATCGCTGAGCGAGGCGCCGGGCGCGAGGTTGAAGGAGATGGTCCCGGCGGCAAAGCTGCCCTGGTGGTTGACCGCCAGCGGGGTGATCCCCATTTCATAACGGGAGAAGGCGGCGAGGGGGATCATCGTCTCCTTACCCGTGCTCACCGCCTGGCCGGTGGAGGCGCCGCCGCGGCCGGTGCTGGCGATGGCGTTCATGCTGGCATTGCGGGCGGTGTCGACGGCCGCGGCCGCCCCAGCGGTCGCCGCCGCGGCGCGGGAGGCGGCGATGGTGCCGGCGACGGCGTTGCTCGCCTGGGTGCCCCGGACGGCGCCGCCGGAGGTGCTGACGTAGATGTCGCGCAGTGTTTCCGGCTCCTGCCAGAAGCGGGGCGCGACGACCATCACGACATGGTACTGGTTGAGCGACTGGTAAATGGTGGAAACCTGGCGCTGGCCGAATGCATCGTAGAGCGTGTTGTCCACCTGGCTGGCGGTGAGGCCGAAGCGGGAGGCGGTATCGCGATCGATGACAAGGTCGGTTTCCAGGCCTTTGTCCTGCTGGTCGGAGTTGACGTCGACGAGGGTCGGTTCGTTTTTCAAGGCCTCGACGAGCCGCGGGGTCCAGGTGCGCAGGTCGTCGAGGTTGTCGGCCTGCAGGGTATATTGGTAGAGCGCATTGCTCATCCGCCCGCCGATGTGAATTTCCTGGGCCGCCATGAGAAAAAGCATCGCGCCCGGCACGGAGGTGAGCTTGGGCCGCAGCCGGGCGATGACCTGTTCGGCCGATTCACGGCGGGTGGAAAGCGGCTTCAGGCTGACGAACATGCGGCCGGAATTGGCGCCTCCGCCGCGGCCGCCCGCGCCGGTGAAGGCCACGACCGTCGCGACCGCGGGATCGCTTTGCACGATGCGGACAAACTGCCGGATTTTTTGCTGCATCGACTGGAAGGATATGCTCTGGTCCGCCTGCACCCCGCCAAAAATCCGGCCGGTGTCCTGTTCCGGAAAAAATCCCTTGGGCACGATGGTGAAAAGCCAGATGTTCAAGCCGATGGTCAGGAGGAGGATTCCGAGCATGAATCCGCCGTGGCGCAGAACCCAGGCCAGCGTCCGCTCGTAGGCGCCGAGCAGATCGGCAAAGAAGGTCTCGCTCCAGCGACGCCACCGCCCCGGGGGCGACGGGCGGGCCCGCTCCCGCAGAATCCGCGAACACATCATCGGCGTGGTGGTGAGCGAAATCAGCATGGAGACCAGGACCGCGACGGAAAGGGTGACGGCGAATTCGCGGAAAAGGCGGCCGACGATTCCGCCCATGAGCAGAATGGGGATGAAGACGGCGATGAGGGACAGGCTCATGGAAAGGACGGTGAAGCCCACCTCCCGCACGCCGTGCAGCGCCGCCTGGAAACGCGGCAGGCCCGCCTCCATGTGCCGGGTGATGTTTTCCATCACGACAATGGCATCGTCGACCACGAAGCCGGTGGCGATGGTCAGGGCCATGAGCGAGAGATTGTCCAGGCTGTAGCCGAGCAGGTACATGACCCCGAGCGTCCCGATGAGGGAAATCGGCACCGCCACACTGGGGATGAGGGTGGCCCGGCCGTCGCGCAGGAAAAAATAGACGACGAAGATGACGAGAAGCACGGAGATGCCGAGCGACGTTTCGACGTCGCGGAGCGAGGCGCGGATGGTGACGCTCCGGTCGAGGGCCACGGTGACCTGGGCGGCGCCGGGAATCGAGGCTTGGAGCGCGGGCAGGAGGGCGCGGACCCGGTCGACGGTATCGATGATGTTGGCCCCCGGCTGGCGCGAAATCACGACGATGACGGAGGGACGCCCGTTGGTCAGGCCGAGATTGCGCAGATCCTCGACCGAATCGCTGACCTCGGCCACGTCGGAGAGGCGGACCGGCGCGCGGTTGCGATAGGCGACGATGAGATTGCGGTAATCGGCGGCCGACCGGGCCTGATCGTTGCTGTAAATCTGCCAGTGGAGACGGTCATTCTCGATCGCCCCCTTCGGGCTGTTGGCGTTGGCCGCGGAAAGGGCGGCGCGCACGTCCTCCAGTCCGATGCCATACTTGAAGAGCGCCGGCGGATTGAGCTCGACCCGGACCGCCGGCAGCGAACTTCCGCCGACCGTGACGTCGCCCACGCCGGGCACCTGGGAAAGCTTCTGCTGCAGCACGGTGGCAGCGGCGTCGTAGAGCTCGCCCGACGTCATGGTGGCGGAAGTGAGGGCGAGGATGAGGATGGGTTCGTCGGAGAAGTTGGCCTTGCGATAGGTCGGATTGCTCCGGAGAGCGGTGGGAAGATCGGCGC
This sequence comes from Opitutaceae bacterium, assembly GCA_035650695.1. Lineage (GTDB taxonomy): Bacteria > Verrucomicrobiota > Verrucomicrobiia > Opitutales > Opitutaceae > DASRHD01. Next base: position 2,183 of record DASRHD010000227.1, on the reverse strand, counting down.
GGGCGGCGTTGATCGCGGCCTGGACGTCGCGGGCGGCGCCGTCGATGTCGCGATTCAGCCCGAACTGGAGGGTGACGTTGGTGTTGCCGACGGAACTCTGGGAGGTCATTTCCGTCACGTCGGCGATGGCGCCGAGGCGCCGCTCGAGCGGCGTGGCCACGGCGTTGGCCATGGTCTCCGGGCTCGCGCCGGCCATCGAGGCGGAGACGTTAATGGTGGGAAAATCAACCTGCGGGAGGGGCGAAACGGGCAGCTTCCGGTAGGCAACGAGGCCGGCGAGGGCGATGCCCATGGTCAGAAGCGTTGTCGCCACCGGCCGCCGGACAAAAGGCTCCGAGATGTTCATCTCGCCGGTTCCTCCGTGGCCGCGCCGACGTCGTCAGGCGCGCGGCGCAGGCGCGCCGCCAGCCGGTCGAACGCCAGATAGATGACCGGGGTGGTGAAGAGGGTCAGGATCTGGCTGACGGCGAGCCCGCCGACGATGGTGATGCCGAGCGGATGGCGCAGTTCCGAACCCACGCCGGTGCCGATCATGAGCGGTACGGCGCCGAGCAGCGCCGCCATCGTGGTCATGAGAATCGGGCGGAAGCGGAGCAGGCAGGCTTGGTAGATCGCCTCGCGCGCCGGCCGGCCTTCGTGGCGTTCGGCGTCGAGGGCGAAGTCGATCATCATGATGGCGTTTTTCTTCACAATGCCGATGAGGAGGATGATGCCGATGATGCCCATCACGCCGAGATCGCTGCCGACGAGCATGAGAAAAAGCAGGGCGCCAATGCCGGCGGACGGCAGGGTGGAGAGAATGGTGACCGGGTGAATGAAACTCTCGTAGAGGACGCCGAGGATGATGTAGACGGTAAGGATGGCGGCGAGGACGAGATAAAGCTCATTGGACAGCGAGGCTTCGAAGGCCGAGGCCGAACCTTGAAAGCTGGTGATGATGCTGGGGGGCAGGCCGAGCTGCGCCTCGGCCTCGCGGATGGTGCGGACGGCGGCGCCGAGCGAACCGCCCGGCGGCACGTTGAAGGAAATGGTATTGGCGGGAAACTGGCCGAGATGATTGATGAGCAGCGGCGCCTCGCGCTCCTCAATCCGGGCCACGGCGGAAAGGGGCACCTGGCCGCCCGAGGCCGAGGGCAGGTAGATTTCCCCGAGCGAACCGGGCGAGCGCTGCAGGGTGGGGTCGGCCTCGAGGATCACCCGGTATTGATTGGATTGGGTGAAAATGGTCGAGACGATCCGCTGGCCGAAGGCGTCGTAGAGCGCATTGTCAATCGTGGCGGCGGTGATGCCGAAGCGCGCCGCCATGTCGCGATCAACCGCCACGTAGGCGGCGAGGCCGCGCTGGGCGGCATCCGAGGCCACGTCGGTGATCTCCGGCAGCTGGGCGAGGCGGGCGGTGAGCTTCGGCACCCATTGGGCGAGGGCGTCGGGATCGGCGCTTTCCAGGACGAATTGATATTGGGTCCGGCTGACGCGATCCTCGATGGTGAGGTCCTGGACCGGCTGCATGTAGGCGGTTACGCCGGGAATTTGCGCAGTGGCGGATTCGAGCCGGCGGATGATGTCGGTGATCGTACCCCTGCGCTGGTCCTTGGGCTTGAGATTGACCAGCATGCGTCCGTTGTTGAGGGTCGCATTCGTCCCATCGACGCCGACGAACGAGGAAAGGCTTTCCACCGCCGGATCCTTCAGCAGCGCGGCGGCGACCTGCGATTGAAAGCCGGTCATGGCCTGGTACGAGACCGACTGCGGCGCCTCGGTGATGACCTGGACGAGGCCGGTGTCCTGCACGGGAAAAAATCCCTTGGGAATCAAGAGATAAAGCAGGCAGGTCAAAACCAGGGTGCCGACGGCGACGGCGAGGGTGAGCGCCTCCCGGTCGAGCACCCAGCGGAGCAGGCGGCCGTAGGCGGCGATCAAACCGTCGAACCAGGCGCCGGCTTTCCGGCTCCAGGCCGGCTCATCCTCCGGCTTTCGATGGCGGATGAGCTTGGCGCACATCATCGGCACGAGCGTGAGCGAGACGACGGCCGAAATCAGAATTGTCACCGCCAGGGTGATGGCGAACTCGCGGAAAAGGCGCCCGACGACGTCGCCCATGAAAAGCAGCGGAATGAGAACGGCGATGAGTGAAATGGTCAGCGAGATGATGGTGAAGCCGATCTGCTGCGAGCCTTTCAGCG
>DASRHD010000226.1:0-4849 GCA_035650695.1 Opitutaceae bacterium | reverse complement strand
CCCGGTCCGCCCGGCAGAAAGACGCAGTCGAAACCGTCCGCCACCACGGCCGCCAGCGTGGTGTCGGCATGTACCGTGATGCCGCTGCGGCCGGTGACATGAATCTGTTCGCCGAGTGCGGCGGTGATGACTTCGGCCCCGGCCCGGCGGAGCAAATCGACCGGCGTGAGAGCTTCAATTTCCTCGAAACCTTCCGCCAGAAGGGTGAGAACGGTGGGCATGGAAAGAACCTAGCCGGGAATGGAGCCGACGAAACACAAAAAATTTCAGGGCCGTCGGCTGGTGGTTTTTGGCGCCGGCTACATTGGGGGCGAACTGGCGCGGCAGGCGCGGAACCGCGGACTGGCGGTGACGGCGCTGACGCGCAATCTGGCGAAAGCCGCCGCCCTCACGGCGCTCGGGATCGAGGCGGTGACGGCCGAGCTGTCCCGCCCGGACTGGCACGGCGCCCTTCCGGCCGAGGTGGATTTTGCGGTGAATTGCGTGAGCGCCGGCGGCGGCGGCCTCGCCGGCTACCAGCGAAGTTACCTCGACGGCTTGAATTCAATCCGGGAGTGGGCGGAGCGGGCGCGGATCGGAACGCTCGTCTACACCAGCAGCACCTCCTTGTATCCAAAAACCAGTGCGGGGCGGATCGACGAGCGGATGCCGGTCAGTCCGGCCGACGAGGCCGGCAAAATCCTGCTCGAGGCCGAGTCGCTGGTGCCGGCCTGTCGCTGCACCCGCTGGTTCATCCTCCGCCTGGCCGGAATTTACGGGCCGGGCCGGCACCGCCTGCTCGACGAGCTGCGCGCCGGTGCCTCTCGTCTGGCCGGCCAGGGCGAACACCGGCTGAATCTGATCCACCGCGACGACGCGGTGGCCGGGATCTGGGCCGCGCTGGAGGCGCCGGCGGAAATGGCGAACGACATTTTCAATCTCGCCGATGACGACCCGCCGACCCGGGCAGAACTCACATCGTGGCTGGCGGCGCGCCTCGGCTTGCCGGCGCCGTCGTTCACCGGCGCGGAGACACCGGAGCGGCGCCGCATTTCCTCGCCCGACCGCCGGATTGACAACACCAGGGCGAAAACCCGGCTCGGCTGGCAACCGGCTTTTCCCGATTTTCGTGCCGGCTATGAAAATTTGTTGTCGCAACCGCCCCCGCTCTGAGGCTCAACTGGCGACGACCACAACCCACACAATCCATGGCTGGCGTAGGCAAACTTCTCAAACAGGCGCAGAAAATGCAGCGTTCCATCGAAACGCTGCAAACGCAGCTCGAGGCCAAAGAGATCGAGGTCACGAGCGGCGGCGGCGCGGTGAAAATCAAGGTCAACGGCACGGGCAAGTTTCTCGCCCTCACCCTTGATCCCGAGCTGCTCAAGGAGGATCCGAAATTCGTCGCCGATACCGTTCTCACAGCGGTGCAGGACGCGGCCAAGCAGGCCAAGGAATACAACGACGCCGAGATGCAGAAGGTGACCTCCGCCTTCCAGATGCCGGGGTTGATGTAGGTTCAAGATTCCCGGTTCAGGGTTCAACGGCGGCCTCGAAAAAAGAAACCGACCTTGAACTTAAGGCAGTGAACCTTGAAATTTTGCCATGACGTCGGCGTTCGAGAAACTGCAAAAACACCTCAAGCAGCTGCCCGGTCTCGGCTATCGCTCGGCGGAGCGCATTGCGTTGCACCTCCTGGTGGAAAAGCCGGCCCGGTTGCCAGCGCTGGTGGCCGCACTGCAGGAGGCCGCGGCGGCGGTACGCCGTTGTGCCCGCTGCGGTAATCTCGCGGAAGGCGAACTCTGCGCGACTTGCGCCGACCCGCGGCGGGATGCCGGCCTGGTTTGCGTGGTTGAACACGTGCCCGACCTGGCGGCGCTGGAGCGGAGCGGCGCCTACCGCGGCGTCTACCATGTCCTCCACGGCAAGCTTTCGCCGATCCACGGCGTGGGGCCGGACGATCTCAACCTCGCTTCCTTGCTCGCGCGCCTCGGTTCCGGCGCGGTGCGGGAGTTGATTCTGGCCCTGCCCAACGATGTGGAAGGCGAGGCAACCTGCCATTTTCTGCTCGATCGTCTGCCGGCGGAGCGGCCGAAGGTGACGCGCATCGGCTTCGGCCTGCCCAGCGGGGGCGGCGTGCTCTATGCCGATTCCGTCACGCTGAAGAGCGCGCTCGAGGCGAGACGCGATTTTCACTGACGCAGGGCAGGCGCGCCGGTCGTGGTCTCGGGCGGCTTGGAGCGGGCCAAGCCGAAGGCAGCCAGTACGCCGACAAAGGTATCGAGCGTGAACGGCTTCTCGATGATGCGGTTGACACCGCAACGGAGAAATTCAGCCCGGTCCAACTCGGTGACGCGGCCGCTGATGACGAGAATGATGCCGTTGAACGGCAGATCGCGGGCCCGGCGGGCGAGCTCCAGGCCGTTGAGGCCGGGCATGTTAAAATCGAGGACGATGGCGTCGAACGCGCCCGGTGCGGCGGAGAGTTTTTCCCAGGCACCGCGGCCTTCGGCAAAAACCGTGACGCGGTGACCCTGCCGCTCGAGAATTTCGCAGACCAGGCGCGAAACGACCTCCTCATCCTCGACCAGGAGGACGCGGGCCGAGCTGAGGGAGGGAACGGCGGAGGGTGTGGTGGTGGCGGCGTCGGCAGCGGTGTCGGTCGAGGCCCGAACCGGCAGCCAGAGATGGAAGGCCGTGCCGACGTTGGGCGTCGATTCCACGTCGATCCGGCCGCCGATTTCGGTCAGCAAGTGCCAGACGGTGGCGAGGCCGAGGCCCGTTCCCTGGCCGGTCGGCTTGGTCGTATAGAAAGGTTCGAAGATGCGTTCGATGACGTGCGGCGTCATGCCGAGGCCGTTGTCGCGCAGGGTGAGCCGGATCCAGCAGGACGGCCGGAGCTGCGCCCGGAAATCGATCGGGGTCGCCGCATCCGCCGGCAGGGTTTCGGCTTCGATTTGGATGAGCGGGATCCACTGTTCATTGGCCGGCGTGCGGGAAAGCTTTTCGATCAGCGTATCGCGGGCGTTGAGCAGAAGGTTGACCACGATCTGGTGCAAATCGGTGCTGGGCAGCCAGAGCATCGGCAGGTTGGCGGGCACGGCGCAATGCAGCTGAATGCGGCGATCGACGGTGTGGCGGAGCAGCTCGAGGTCGCTTTCGATGGCCGTGCGCAGGCGGATTTTTTCCGGCCGGCGATCGGTTTTGCGCCCGAAGGTGAGAAGGCGGCGGGTGATTTCAGACGCCCGCATGGCCGCATCGATGATCACCTGAAGCTCGTCCGCCAGGGAGGGTTGGCGCGACCATTCCTGCTGCAGGGCGTCAGCCTTGAGCAGGATGGGGGTGAGGAGGTTGTTGAACTCGTGGGCAATGCCACCGACGAGTTCGCCGATGGCGCGGAGGCGCCGGCTCTGCGCAATCTCGGCATCCTTTTGCACGCGTTCCGTAATGTCTTCGGCGATAAGACAGAACCGCGGATGTTTGTTGACCACGCCGAGGGGCACGAGGGTGACGGCCAGTTCGCGTTGGCCGGCGCTGTGCCGGAGAGTGGTCTTGAAGGGCGCGCCACTATCAGGATACCGGGTGAAAAGTTCGGTCCAGAAGGCGACCTGTTCCGGCGGCAGGCCGAGCTCGGCCAGGGAACGGCCGGCGACCGGCTCGGTGGTCAATCCGAGCAGGCGCGAGGCCTCGGGATTGATGGAAATGACAACAACATTGCGGCCCGGCAGTTCAAACACGCCCATCGCATAGGGCGAGTTGTCATAAAGCGCATGGAGCAGCTGGGCGGCTTCGCGCTGCGCGCGTTCCGCTTCGCGCCACTCGGTCACGTCCTGTACCGTGCCAAAGTAGCCGGTCAGCTGGCCGCGCACGTCCTTTACCGGCCGGCCGCGGACGTGAATGGTCTTGCGAAGGCCCGGGCGCGGCTCGATCCGCACATCGAGGGCGTAATCGGCGGCCGCCGCCGCGCTGCGGCGCATCACCGCCAGCCAGCGGGTGCGATCCTCCCGGAAGACACAATGGGTGAGGGTGGTGAAAGACATCGGCCCAAGGCCGGGGTCGCGTTCCAGGATATGATAGGTCTCGTCCGACCAGATCGCCGGCCGCTTCGTGGTGAGCGGGAGTTGCCAGTGTCCGATGCGGGCAAACCGCTGGGCTTCGGCGAGGATGGCGCGGCTTTCGGCGATCTCAGCCGCCTGCTCGGCGATCTGGCGCCGCAACTGCCGCTGCCGCATCAATCCCCACAAGGCAATGAGCAGGGCGATGGTCAGGACGGCCGCGACATAAGCGATCAGTTCCTCCGAGCTGAATTTTTTCGGTTCAAAGCGGCCGAACCATTTCTGGTAAATGCGATCAAACTCTCCGGTGCGGTGGAGGACGGCGAGACCTTCGTTGAGGCGCGCCAGGAGCTGCGAGTCGCCTTTGCGCACGCCGAAGCAGAGCGGAATATTATAGCCGTCAACGGGCAGGCCGAGGGCCCGCACGTTGCGGAGCCGGGAGTGGTCGATCACCGAAAGCGCCACCAGGCGGGAGGCGAAGACCGAATCGTGCTGGCCGTTGTTCAGTTCGACGAGCGCCTGCTGCACCGAACTTTCATAGATGACCCGGCAATTAAGATGGCTGTTTTGCACCATCTCGTCCCCTGTGCTGCCCTTGCCGACAATGACCAGTTCGCGCCCGTTCAGATCGGAAATGTCATGGATCGCATTGCGATCCTTGCGCACAAACAACGTGCCCTGCAGTTCGATATAGGGAACGGAAAAATCGATGTATTTTTCCCGCTCAGGCAGCCGGGTGAAAATAGGCAGCACGTCATAGGCGCCGGACAGCAGCTTGGGCTGAAGATCGACCTCGTTGGTTGCCACCCGCTTGA
>DASRHD010000225.1:0-6537 GCA_035650695.1 Opitutaceae bacterium | reverse complement strand
TGGGGCTGCTGCCCGATCTTGCCACTTTGCGCGATCGCGCCTCCACCCCCGGCTGGCGGCGGTTTTACGGCATTCTCTGCCTCGGGTGGCGCGGTGATGGTCGCCATTGGGTGCATTACAAAAAACTTTATCTTCTGCTCGCCGGCCTGGCCACGCCGCTCGTGCTCTCCGTCCACAGCGTGGTCAGCTTCGACTTCACCATTGCGATCCTGCCGGGCTGGCATTCGACGATTTTTCCACCGTACTTTGTGGCCGGAGCGATCTTTTCCGGCTTCGCCATGGTCCTCACCCTGGTGATTCCGTTGCGGCGGGTTTACGGGCTGCAAGGTTATATCACCGCCCGCCACCTCGATCTCATGGCCAAGGTCATGCTCACGACCGGCTGGATCGTGACCTACGGTTACTTCAGCGAGTTTTTCGTGGCCTGGCGGACCCACGACATTTTTGAGCGGTTCGTCACGGTGAACCGGGCCACCGGTCCTTACGCGGCAGTGTTCTGGGGGGTCATGCTCTGCAATGTCCTGGCGCCGCAGTTTGTCTGGTGGCGCCGGGTGCGTCGCACTCCGCTGGCGCTGTTCATCGTCGCCTTCATCGTCAACATCGGGATGTGGCTCGAGCGGTTCATGATCGTGGTCACCAGCCTGCACCGCGATTTCCTGCCGTCGTCCTGGGGAATGTTCTATCCCACTTTTTGGGACTGGGCGACCTTTCTCGGCACGATCGGACTGTTCTTTGCCCTGCTGTTTTTGTTTATACGCTTTCTGCCGGCGATCTCGATGTCGGAGACGCGCCGGCTGGCGATGGAAGAGGAGGCGCGTCCATGAGCGAGGAAATCCATGGCCTGGCGGCGGCCTTTACCGGCCCGGAGGAACTGCTGACGGCGTTGCGCCGGGTGCGCCGCGCCGGCTATACCCGGGTGGAGGCGTACACCCCCTTTCCGCTCGAGGAATTGGAGGAGCTGTTGCCGGGGCGGCCGTCGCCGATTCCATGGATCATGTTCGCCGCCGGGGTGATCGGAGCGAGCGGCGGCTATTTCATGGAATGGTATGCGGCCCATGACTATCCGATCAACGTCGGCGGCCGTCCGCTCCATAGCTGGCCGGCGTTTGTGCCCGTGACCTTCGAACTGATGGTCCTGACCGCGGCGCTGGTCGGCGTGATGGCCTTTTTCTGCATCGCACGGTTTCCGCGGCTGCACCATCCGATGTTTTCCGCTGCGCATTTTTCCCGGGCGAGCCAGGACCGTTTTTTCCTCTGCATCCGCGCCGGCGACCCCCAATTCGATCCGGCGGCGACGCGTGCATTTTTGCGCGACCTGCAGCCCGCCACGATCGAGGAGGTGCCGGCATGAAGCTAGGGATGCAATTTATCGGCGTGGCGGCGCTGGCCGCGGCGGCGGGCGGCTGCGGCAATATGCGCCGGCAGGAAAATCCCCGTCCGCTCGACCCCTCGTCTTTTTTCCGCGACGGGGCCTCCGCGCGTCCGACCCCGGCGCATACCGTGGCACGGGGCGAGCCGGCGCCGGACGATCCCTTCGTCACGGGTTACCAAAACGGCGTCTTGCTGAGGCAGATACCGCTTCCGCTGACCCGCGCTGTGCTCGAGCGCGGTCGCGAGCGCTTCAACATCTATTGTGCGGTCTGTCACGGCGAGGACGGCTATGGAACCGGCATTGTCGTCCGCCGCGGTTTTCCCGCCCCGCCCTCCTATCATCAGCCGCGCCTGCGCGAGGCCGAAGCCGGCCATTTCTTCGATGTCATGACCCGCGGTTACGGCGTAATGCCCTCATACGGCGACCGGATCAGCCCCTCCGACCGTTGGGCCATTGTCGGTTACATCCGCGTCCTGCAACGCAGTCAATACGCCACTCTCCGTGACGTTCCGGCAGTGGAACGAAACCATCTTCTTTCCTCGCCATGAACGCCGCCGTCCCTTTCCGCCTCGTCCGCGCCGAGCGCATCGCCTTGTTCGGCGGCGGTGCCGCCCTGTTGTTTTCGGTTCTGCTCGCCTGGCATTCGCCCCAAGCGCTCGAGCCGGCGTACCGGTTTGCCGCCTTCTCCTGCCTTGGTCCGGCGGTCGGCTCGCTGTTGTTCCTGCTCATCTTCAACGCCACCGGCGGGCAGTGGGGCGAAGCATTGCGGCCGTTTCTCGCCGCCGGGGCGCGCCTTCTGCCCTGGATCTGGTTGCTGATTTTGCCGCTACTTTTTTTCGCGGCAAAAACGCACGGCCTGACGCCAGCCGCCTGGCGGGATTATTTCGGCATGGGGATGGTCGCGACGCGGTCCGGCGGCTATGCCGTGGTCTTTTTCATTGCGGCGGGGCTGGTGAAACGTTCCGCCGTGCCGCATTCCCCGCCCTGGCTCGGTCCCGGCGGACTGATCGTGATGGTGTTCATGCTTCATCTGCTTGCGCAGGACTGGATCGCCTCGCTGCAACCGGACTGGTTTTCCACCGCGTTTCCCATCATCTGGATCATCGGCCAGGCGGTTTCCGGCATTGCTGGAGCCACCCTTGCGGCCCTCGCTTTTGGCCGCCATCCGGCGGCGGATAAAGGAGGCGCCGGCCGCGCGCTCGGGCTCGACTGGGGTAACCTCATGCTCGCGGCGTCGATGTTCTGGTGCTATGTCGCCTTTGGACAATTCCTCATCATCTGGGCGGGGAACATGCCATCGGAAATCTCCTGGTATGTGCGGCGATCCCACGGCGGCTGGGCGGCGGTCATCGTGGCCCTCGCAGTGGCGCATTTTTTTCTGCCCTTGCTGGTGCTCTTGTCCCGCCGGGTGAAGCGCTCCGGCCGCCTTCTCGGCTTCGTCGCCGGCCTGCTTCTCCTCGCCCAGTGGCTTTATCTCAGCTGGCTGATCCTGCCGGCCTTCGCATTCGGCGGCGCCACCGCTGCGCTCTCCCTCACCCTTTTGGGCGCGCTGGGCGGGTTTTTTCTCAACCGTTATCTGGCCGGGGCGCGCCGCCAACTGGAGGCCGTATGAACCGGACGGAATCATTGGCCCCGCCGCGCTACGAGCCGGTCGACGCCTCGCCCCGTTACATTATTCTCGGCGGCGGTGTGCTCGCGCTCGGCGTCGCGCTTTCCCTCCTGGTCGCCGCGCTGCTTTACCGGGAAGGTGATCAGGGTCGCCGGGTTTTCAGCACTGAACAGTCATTCCGCCACGGACCGGCGGAAAAAACCGGCATCGCCCGCGACTGGGCGGAACAGGACCGTCTGGTGCAGGAACACCTCCACGGTTATGGCTGGGTCGACCGGCCGGCCGGCATCGTTCACATTCCGGTCGACCGCGCCCTCGATCTGATCGCGTCGGAGGCGGCAACGAAACCGGAGGAAAGGCATCCATGAAGCCGGTCGGCTGGATGCTCTGTCTGGCGGGGTTGACCGCATCGTGGTTGGGTGCGGTGCCATTGCCGCCGCCTGGCGCGGTGCGCTTCGAGCAGAAAATCGGGCAGCGGCTGCCGCTTGAGGCGACTTTTACCGACTCGGAGGGGAAGTCCTGCCGGCTGGGCGACTTTTTCCAAGGCCGGCCGGTCGTATTGTTTTTTGGATACGCGCGCTGTCCCCAGCTCTGCTCGGTGGTGGCGGATGGTACGGTGGCGGCCGTGCAGCAGCTGCGGCCCTCGGTTGGTCGGGACCTGGAGGTGGTTTCGATCAGCATCGATCCGACGGAGAGCCGGGCGGAAGCGGCGGCGCGGCGGCGGCAGTTTATCGATTGGTACCACCGGCCGGGCACGGATGACGGCTGGCATTATCTCACCGGTGCGGCCACCGCCATCCGGACCGTGGCAGACGCGGCAGGATTTCATTTTGTCTACGATCTGCGGACGCGCCTCTATGCCCATCCGAGCGGCTTCATCGTCGTCACGCCCGACGGCACCGTCTCACGTTATTTTCTCGGCGCCAATTTTCCCGCCACCGATCTGGCGGCGGCAGTGGAGCGGGCCCGCCGTGGCGAAACCGGCGCGACGGTGTACGAACTGCTGCTGATTTGCTGCCGTGGCGACTGGATCGGCGGCCGCTACGGTCCGCTCATCTGGCGCGCGCTGTGGATATCGGTGACGCTGACGGTGGCCGGCCTGGCTGGCGGCATTGGTTGGATGCTGCGCGCCGAGCGGCGCTCCGCGCGGCCCAAGTTGATGGAGGGACGGTCATGAGCGCGGTGCTCGGCTTTTCGCTTTTTCCCTCCTCGCCGATGAATGCGAGCAGTTTCACTCCACGGGTCGAGGCTCTGCTGCTGGCCTTGCTGGTCGCGAGCGGCCTGCTCATCGGCGTGCTGCTGGTTTTAAACCTCTATTTTTTGATCCGCTACCGGCGCGGCTCGTCCGCGCCCCGCCCGCCCCTGCGCATCGCCACTTGGAAATTTGAGGCCGGCTGGATCTGCGGCACCACCATCGGGTTCCTCGGCTTCTTTTTTTGGGGCGCGCGGATCTACCTCGATATGGAGCGTCCCCCGGCGAACGCCTACGACGTCGACGTGATCGGCCGGCAGTGGATGTGGGACATCCGGCATGCGGACGGCCGCCGCGAGTTCGACACCCTGCACGTTCCGGCCGACCAGCCCGTCCGGCTCCGGATGATCTCGGAGGATGTGATTCACAGTTTCGCCGTGCCCGCCTTCAGCCTCAAGCAGGACGTGGTGCCAGGCAAGCAGGTCATGGCGTGGTTCGAGGCCACGCGGCCGGGCACGTACCATCTTTATTGTGACCAGTTTTGCGGTACGGCGCATGCGGAAATGGCGGGCGAGGTCGTGGTGATGAAGCCGGAGGACTACGCGGCCTGGCAGGCTTCGGGCAGCGTCAATAACGAGGAGGCGGGCCACGGTGCGAAGCTGTTTGTGCGCTACGGTTGCAGCGGCTGTCACACCCCGGGGTCGCCGGTGCGCGCGCCGTCCCTCGTCGGCCTTTACGGCCGGCTTGTGCCGGTGGAAAACGGCCAGTTTGTGCGGGCCGACGAGCAATATCTCCGCGATTCCATCGTTCTTCCCCAGCAGCACGTCGTGGCCGGCTATGCGCCGATCATGCCGGATTTCCGCGGCGTCATTTCCGAAACCGACCTGCTCGACCTGATCGACTATCTCAAATCGCTTGGCGCCAAGCAGCCTCCGCCCGCGAACATGCCCACCGCGCCGGCTGCCGCTCCCCCGATGGTGCCGCCTCCGCCGGCCCCCTCCTCCGCACCATGATCACCGAAGAAATCATCGCTCCGCGCGTGCCGGCGCCGGCACCCACTTACCTCAACGCCGGACATACCCTCCGGTCCTGGCTGTGCACGCTCGATCACAAGCGGATCGGCCTGCTTTATCTCTTCACTATCACCTTCTTTTTTGTCATCGCCGCGGTCGCGGCGGCGTTGATGCGGTGGGAACTGCTCACGCCGCAGCCCGACCTGGTCACGCCCGACTTCTACAACCGGATGTTTACGCTGCACGGCGTGCTCATGGTCTGGTTTTTTCTCATTCCCTCGATCCCGACAGTACTGGGAAATTTCATCCTTCCCCTCATGCTCGGGGCGCGCGACGTGGCCTTTCCGCGGCTCAATCTCGCCAGCTGGTACATTTTTGTCGCCGGCGGATTGATGGCGCTGTACGCCATCGTCGCCGGCGGAGTGGACACCGGCTGGACTTTCTACACCCCTTACAGCAGCACCTACTCCAATGGTTATGTCATGATGATGGCGGCGGGTGTTTTTGTCGCCGGTTTCTCCTCCATTTTCACCGGCCTGAACTTCATTGTCACCATTCACCAGCTACGGGCGCCGGGGCTGACCTGGTTCCGGTTGCCGCTGTTTGTCTGGTCGCTCTACGCCACCAGCCTGATCCTGGTCCTGGCCACACCGGTGCTGGCGATCACGCTGCTGCTGATCGGGCTCGAGCGACTGTGCGGCGTGGGCGTGTTCGATCCCAAACTCGGCGGCGATCCGTTGCTCTTCCAGCATCTCTTTTGGTTCTATTCCCATCCCGCCGTCTACATCATGATCCTGCCGGGGATGGGCGTGGTCAGCGAGACGATCGCCTGCTTTTCCCGCAAGCGTGTCTTCGGCTACCATGTCGTGGCCATAGCCAGTCTGGCCATTGCTGCGCTGGGCTTCCTGGTCTGGGGTCACCACATGTTTGTCAGCAGCCAGTCGGTCTATGCCGGCGTGGTTTTTTCCCTCCTTAGCTTTCTCGTGTCGGTTCCCTCGGCGATCAAGGTTTTCAATTGGACGGCCACCCTGCACCGCGGTTCGATCAGCTTCGACACCCCGCTGCTTTATGCTCTCGGCTTCATCGGCCTTTTCACCATCGGCGGCTTGACCGGCGTGTTTCTCGCCACTCTGCCGGTGGACGTCCGGATGCATGACACCTACTTCGTCATCGCCCATTTTCACTACGTCATGGTCGGCGGCATGGTCATGGGCTACCTCGGCGGCATCCATTACTGGTGGCCGAAGATTTCCGGCCGGCTTTACCACGAATGGACGGCGCGGGTCTCGGCCTTGATCGTCTTCATCGGCTTCAACCTGACTTTTTTCCCGCAATTCATCCTCGGCTACCT
>DASRHD010000224.1:0-6272 GCA_035650695.1 Opitutaceae bacterium | reverse complement strand
GGCGGAGCTGGCCGACCTGGCGATCGTCTTCACCGGCTCACCGGAGGAAGCGGACGCCATCGCGCCGCTCGCGCGCGAGGTCGGCTCCCCGCTCTGCGTTTCTGCCGCGGGGCAGACCACCCTGCGCGAATTGCTGGTGCTTTACACCCTCGCCGAGGTGCTGGTCACCAACGACAGCGGGCCGGCGCATTTCGCCGCGCTCACCCCGATCGACGTCGTGGCTTTGTTCGGTCCGGAAACGCCTCTGCTCTTCGCCGCCCCGGGGCCGCGCAGCCATCCCCTCTGGGCCGGTCTCGCCTGCAGCCCGTGCGTCAACGCCTACAACAACCGCCGGACCGCCTGCCGCGACAACCAATGCATGAAGGCGCACACGGTCGACGCGGTCTTCGCCCTCACCGCTCGAATTTACCGGCAGCGAACCGGGCGGGAAAAGATGGCGTGAAGGTGCTGCAAACGATTGGAGGTTGCCCGAGCGGGCTTGCCGCCCAGCCGTTTTTGTGTCTCTTGAATCTGCGCCTGCACCGCTGGCGCCCGTCCGCTTTGCTTTCTCATTCATGAATTCCCCGCCTGCCGACCAATCCCGGTGGTTCGAGGAGGAAGTGCGTCCCCACGAGTCCGCGCTGCGGGCTTATTTGCGGGCGATGTTTCCATCCCTCCCCGACCTCGACGATCTGGTTCAGGAATCGTATGCCCGGCTGCTTCGCGCCCGGGAGGCGGGCAAGGTTCGCTACGTCAAAGCCTTTCTTTTTGCCATCGCCCGCAACGCCGCGCTCGATTTTTGCCGGAGACGCAAGGTCGTTTCGATCGATGCCGTAGGCGATCTGACCGATTTAACCGTCATAGACGATAGGCCCAATGCCGCTGAGATCGTCAACAAACAGCAGGAACTTGAGCTCCTCGCCCAGGCGGTCCGGTCCCTTCCGGAACGCTGCCGCCAGGTGCTCACCTTGCGCTTGCTCTACGGACTTTCCCACAAGGAAATTGCCGGCAAGCTGGCCATCTCCGATCTCACCGTCAAGGCCCAGCTCGCCAAAGGCATGCGGCGTTGCGCGGCTTACTTCCATGACCGTGGTCTTGGCCGCCCCCGGCCGGCGCCCCTGGATCAACCATGAAGGCTTACGATCAGAATTTGCGGCCGGATGAATCGATCGAGGCGCTGGCGGCGGCGTGGCTGGTCCAGCGCGACGACGGGTTCACCCCGGAAAAAGCCGCCGAGTTCCAACTCTGGCGGCAGGCCGACCCGCGGCATGAAGCGGCGGTGGCGCGGCTCGAAGCCGCCTGGACGGCCTTGCAACAACTGCAGAATTTCCGGCCGCAAGCCCACACCCATCCCGACGCCGACCTGCTCCAGTCCGCTGCGCGGCGGCGGCCTCAACCAGCCCTGGCACCGATTCTGGCCTGGTCGCTGGCCGCGGCTGCCGCACTGGCTCTGGCCGCCGGAGCCTGGCAATATTCGCGCTCACCGGACGTGGAGCCGGCCCAGACCTACACCACGACCTCTGATGGCTATGAGCGCGTCACGCTCGCGGACGGTTCAGTAGCGGAATTGAACGCCAACAGCGAAATTCAAGTGCGCTATACCTCGGCCGACCGCCAGATCACGCTTCGGCGCGGCGAGGCCCATTTCACCGTGGCGAAAAACAAATTGCGTCCCTTCTGGGTGGAAGCCGGCACCGTGGCCGTGCGCGCCGTGGGCACGGCATTCGATGTGCGCCGGGAAGCCCGCCAGATCGACGTGCTTGTGACCGAGGGCAAGGTCACGCTGGCGAGAAATGTCAACGGGGCCCGCCCGGTGCTGGCCCGTACGGGCGGAATGTCGCCGACCGGTCTCGCTGCCGGACAGCGCGCCATCGTGGCGATGAGCGGGCTGGCCGCACCGTTGATCGAAACGGTGACACCGGCCGAGATTCGCGATTCGCTTGCCTGGCAGGGCGATCGGCTGGTTTTTGTTTCGCGACCCCTGGCGGAGGTCATCAATGAGTTTAACCGGAGAAACCAGGTCCAGATCGAGCTGGGCGATGCCGCGCTCGGCACCCTGCCGATCAGCGGTAGCTTCCGTCCGGAAAATGCGGAGGCGTTCGTCCGGCTGCTGGCCCAGGGAGGCGACGTGGTGATCGAACGCCCGGCTGAGGACCGCATCGTTTTGCGTCTGGCGCGGTAAGGCGGCCCTCGCCGGCCAAAGAAAAGAATCTGGGGTATACTCCCTCCATGGGCTTGGTTCGTCTCCATCTATGACCGTGCCCCCGCCAGCCGGCCCGGTTACCACCTCACCCTCCACTCCTGGAACCGCGCCGAGCGCGGCCAAGCATCCAGAACCTCCATGAAAAATAATCCCCTGCGTTCCGGCATCATCATGCTGCCGTTGTTCGTCGTCGCCCTGCCGGGCTTCAGTCAGACCAATCCGCCATCCGCCGCCGGCCAATCCGAAGAAGCGATCGCACTGCCTGAGTTCACCGTTTCGTCTGAAAAAGCCGACCCCTACCGCACCGAAGACACGGTTTCCCTCGCCCGCATCCGCGGCCAGCTCTTCGATACGCCGGTTTCGATCAACGTCGTCTCACGCCAGTTGATGGACGACCTCGGCGCCAACAGCGCCTATGATGCGACCCGCTACATGGCCGGTGTCAGCAACGGCCGCGGCGCCGGCACCAACGGCGGCATCAACGACCGCACCAACCTGCGCGGCTTCGAGAGCCAGACCCGCACCGTCGACAATTTTTCCAGCACTTTCCTGCCCGGAACCTCCACCTCGATCGACACCTTCGAGCCCGCCTTCCAGGAACGGGTCGAAATCGTCCTCGGCCCCGACGCCATTCTCAGTCCGACCGGCACCCCCGGCGGATCGATCAATATCGTCAGCAAGTCGCCGCTTTTTACCGAACAAAATATGGTCCAGGCCCAGATCGGAAACTACAGCGCGCAAAAGCTGGTGGTGGACAGCACCGGGCCGATTCCGTTCGGCAATCATCATTTCGCCTATCGTGTGATCGGCACTGCCCAGGATAGCAAAACCTACATTCCGGGGCGCTTCCGGAAATACGACGCGGCGGTGGAATTCTCTTATCAAATAAATTCGACCTCCCTCATCACCCTCAAGTATTTCGGCGTCGATTATTCGGCCTATGGCAATGCCTCCGCACCCAACGACAACGGCTGGCTGATCTACGATCCCAGCACCATCGGCGGCGTCACGATCGGCAACAAGCCGACAACCGCCGGGGTGAAGTACAATGGCACCAACGGCGTCGACACGAAGAGCCTTACCTCCGAGCGTACCAATACACTGCAACTGGTCTACACCGGCACGCTTTTCGACCTGGTCAGCACGCGCCTCGGCGGACAGTTTCTCGAACATAACAACGTCGGCGACAGCGCCTTTCCGAATCTTTCGACTTCGGAAACATTCAACAATATCACCGGCCAGGTCATCGGCGTTCCCTCCGGCTTCAATCCGTCGGCCGTGCCGGAAGTGTGGCGCTACAACAAGAGCCTTGGCCTGAATTATCAGGTGGAAAACGACTATGCGGCCAACTTCCACCCCGGCTCCGTTTCCCTTCAGCCGGTGGCCGGCCTCTCCTGGCAGCACACCGCCGCTCCCCTCGGCCGCACCGGCACCGCCGCCTTGCCCGCCGCCAATCTTTTTGCCGGCGATTACAGCGTACCGCGCCCCGACATCCATCTCTTCACCTTCGGCAATCGCGGCAAGTCCGAAGCGACGCAAAAGCAGATCTATGGCTTGCTCAAAGCCGGCTTCTACGACGATCACCTCTTTCTCATGGGCGGCGCCACCCGCACCTGGGTGCGCAGCGTGCAATACAGCTTCGATCCCAACACGCTCGCACTCAAAAACTACGCCCCGCTGAGCGGCTTCAAGGACAGCTACATTGGCAGCGTGCTGGTCAAGCCGATCAACCACGTCTCGCTCTATTACACGTTTTCCACCAATAACTCGCTGACCAGCTTCACTCCCAGCGCCGGCGTCAGCGTCCCGCTCTGGTCGACCGGCCGCGAGCACGAATTCGGGATCAAGACCGAATTCCTCGACAAACGCCTCTCCATCACCGCCGATCATTTCCAGATGGCGCAGACGAACGTCACTTCGCCCAATCCTCTCGCCAACATCGATCCGGTGCACCAGCCCGGCAATATCCTGACCAACAATACCAATCAGGGTTACGAGGTCAATGTGCAGGGCGGCGTGACCAAGAACCTTTCCATCATCGGCAGCTTCACCAGCATGAAGTTCCGCGACGCCTTCCACCGGAAACAACGCAACGTGCCGGACGATGTCGAGAATCTGCTCGCCAACTATCGCTTCACTGAAGGCTCGTTGAAAAACTTCAGCGTGTTCGCTGCGCTGGAGCGGATGGGCAAGACCGCCGGCGAGACCCAGACCGGCTTCACCACCATTGGTGTGCCCAAGCAGATCGGCTTCTATGTCGCCTCTTGGACGGTCTTCAATGCCGGCGCCGCCTACACCATCGACCGTTATCAATTCAATCTGAACGTCGACAACGTGCTCGACTCCAAATTCGCCTGGGAGCCGGCCAGCCGCCTCTCCGTCAGTCCCTATCCCGGCATTACCTTCCGGTTTACCACCACGGTTAAGTTCTGACCATCGGCGGTTTTTGGCGGGAAGATTAAGGCGGTGCGCAGTCAGGCGCACCGCCTTTTTTTGGTCATGGTTCGGCCTTTACAGCCCCGCGCCCTTTTTGGTCAGCTTGGCGTGCTGACGGCACCGGCCGGTTTCTTTCCCCGCCGGACCCTGCCTGCTCCCAGAGCGCTCCATGTCTTCTCTTACCGCCCGCATCCCAAGGTTCGCGCGCCGTCGGCTCGTGTTGCCCTGGCTGGCCCTGGCCTTCTGGCTGGCCTCGATCGCTCAGGCGGTGGAACCGGGGCGCAAGCTGTTTCAGCTCCCTTCCGGCAACGCCGAGATCACCCTCAAGCAGTTTGCCGAGCAGTCCGGCGAACAGGTCATCTACTTCGTCGACCGCGTACGCGGCGTGCAGACCCGCGCGGTGCAGGGAAACCTGGATTCGTTTGCCGCCCTCCAGCTCATGCTGCAGGACACCCCGCTTCGCGCCGTCCAGGATGAAAAAACCGGCGCGCTCTCCGTCGCGGCGCGCGAGATCCGCAAGAGCCGCCCGACTACGCCCGCCCCGCCGCCACCGACTGAGGACAATGCCGATTCCACCGTGCATTTGCCGCAATTCAGCGTGGCCGGGGCCAAGGCTGATCCCTATCACCCTGCCGAGGCGGTTTCCGCCGCCCGCATCCGCGGCCCGCTGCTGGACACGCCGCTCTCCATTCACGTCGCCACCCGCGAGCTCCTCGACGATCTTGGCGCCAACAGCCTCTACGAGGCCATGCGCTATTTTCCCGGCGTGAGCAACGGCCGCGGCAGCGGGCCGGGCGGAATCATGGATCGCCAGGATTTCCGCGGCTTCGAGAGCTTCACCAAGACCATCGACAATTTTTCCAGCCTTCTCATCCCCACCAACAACGGCATCGTCGCCGTCTTTGAACCGCAATTCATCGAGCGGGCCGAGGTCGTGCTGGGACCGGATACGATTCTGGCTCCCACCGGCAGCCCGGGCGGTTCAATGAACATCATCACCAAATCGCCCCGCTTCGATCCGGCCAACCATCTTGTCATTGCCCTCGGCAACTATAATGCCAACAAACTCACGGTGGACTCCACCGGCCCGGTCGGCGCCGACGGCCGTTGGGCCTACCGGGTGATTGGCGACGCCCAAAATGGCCGGACCTATGTGCCGGGCAGCATCCGCGAATGGGACATCAGTGCCCAGGCAACCCGAAAATTTTCCGATACCACCAGCCTGACCTTGAAATACTTTGGGATTCAATGGGAGCTGACCGGCGCGATGGCCAACGCCAACGACAATGGCTGGGAAATCACCGCGCCCGACAGCATCGGCGGCGCCACCATTGCCGGCACGCCTCCGCCCGCCTCGGGGTTTACTTACGACGGCTGGAACGGCAACACGACGTGGAGCCACACCTTCGACCGCGTCAACATCCTCTCCGGCCAGCTCACCACCGCCCTGTCCGATCGGATCAGCGCGCGGCTGGCGGCGGAAATTTTCTTCGACTACAACGAAGGCGACAGCGGATTTCCCAGCGCCGCGCCGACAGAGAACTTCGATCCTGCCACCGGCCAGGTCATCGCCCTCAGCTCGCCCAACCCGTCCGCCCTGCCCGAGGTTGCCCGCAACAACCACGCCACCGGCCGGGAAGTGCAGTGGCAAAAC
>DASRHD010000223.1:0-7199 GCA_035650695.1 Opitutaceae bacterium | reverse complement strand
AAGGAACAAACCTTCGAACTGAATGCCCGGCGCATGGCCAGCGGCCACGACGACTCCGCCTTCAAGATCCAACCTGGCGACGTCGTCACCGTTTCGGAAAGTATGTTCTAGCCGGGACGGTCGATTTCCGGTGCGCGGGTCCGGCGTGACGCCTTTCCTCTCACCGAACGCCGCCGTGCTGTTCCGATCCGGCTGAGGCCATTTCCAGCGGCACCTCGGGAGCGCGGAGCGAGATTCCGGTAAACCGGGAGTAAAGCCCCAACACGGCGGCAAGCCTTTCCCGCGCATCGTACTGGGCGCAGGCGATCTCGCGGTGATTGACTGGATCGGCCTGCCGCAATCTGTCGTACCAGGCAACGATCGCCCGTTCGAAACCTTCCACGTCGCCGGGCGCCGCTTTCCAGAGATGGGAAAACGGCTGGGCGAACAGGTCGCGGTTCCCCGGCGCGTCGCTTAAAATCACGGGCAGATCGGCGGCGAGCGCTTCCAGAACCGCGAGCGAAAAACCCTCGTAACGCGACGTGAGAATGAAACCGTCAACCGCCCGATAGAAATCGGCCGGGGTGGACATATAATTCCGGCGGACGACGGAACCTTCCAGCCCCATGCTGATGACCAGGTGATCGAGCTCGGCGTCGAGCTCGCCGGTGCCGACATGAAACAGCGTGATCGGCCTTCTCGCCGCCGCCCTGGCAAAGGCGCGGTAGAGTGTGACCGGGTCCTTTTGCATCGAGGCCCGGCCCATGACACCGAGGACCGGCTGGTCCAACGGCAAGCCCAGTTCCTCCCGCAGCCGGCGCTTTTCCTCCGGCGGAGCCGGGGCAAAGACCTCGGTGTCGACGCCGTTGGGGCTGACAAACAGCCGGCGGGACGGAATTTTCAAGCGATCCAGGGCAAACGATTTTTCCGTCGGGGATACATTGATGGTGAAGGCCAGCCGGCCCAGCGCCGCCTCAATGAGGTTGTAGAACGGATCCAGCCGGCCGGGCTCCGGCCTCATGCCGACGTAGGCGTGCGGATGATAAAATTGAACCGTTCTGATGCCGGTAAAAACGAGTGCCCGCGCCAGAAATCCTGCCTTGGAACTATGGCTGTGAATGACGTCGGGCTTGACCGTCCGGACCAGCTTGCGCAGGGCGCGGAACGCGCTCCAGTCGGAAAAAGACGGACGGTTGGAGGTGCGGAGGTTGAGGGTCAGGCCCCCGTGCTGCTCGACCCACGCAACCAGCGGCGGGAGACGATCGCTGGTCCGCCGGTCGGAATAGGCAAAATGGACCTCCACTCCCCGCTCGATCAAAAAATGACAGAGCGATTCAACATAGCGGAAGACGCCATCAACCGTCGGCTCGGATATAACTAACACTTTCATCGAACTTCCCTCCATGGGCCGCGAGCGCGGCCGGTTGCAATATCAGGTTATAGATTTCCAATAGCTCGGAAACGTGATGCTCGGCGGTCCACGGGTTCCGCCAGTAGAGTTCGTAGGCGGACCGGCCCAGCTGGGCCGCCAGGTCGCGATCCGCCGCCAGGGCCGCCATCTGCCGCTGCAAGGACTCGGCCGAGCCATGCGCGAAATAGAGGCCGTTTATATTGTTGAATATATAATCGGTGGCGGCACAGCGGTCGGAGATGATCGCCGGCACGCCGGCGGCGGCGGCCTCGACCACCACCATGCCGAGGGTTTCGTACCACAGGGGTGGAAAGACCAGGGCCCGGGCGGAACGCAGTTCCCGGCGCAGCGCCTCCTGGTTCAGCCAGCCGGTAAAGCGCGCCTCCGGGCAGATACGCCGCACCTCGGGCATGAGGGCGCCATCGCCGATAAAGACCGCGGGCACGCCGGCGGCGCGGGCCGCCTGCGCGAAAAGCCTGACCCCTTTTTCCGGAGAGAAGCGTCCGATAAAAAGAAAATTGCGGTTTTCTTCCACCGCGGCCGGTTCCTCCTGCGGGCAGTCGATGGGGTTGCGCACCACCCTCACCGGCGTGTCCGGCGGGAGATAGGGCCGCATGACGTTCAAACTGTGCGCCGAAACGCCAATGTAGGCGGCGACTTTCTCCGGCAGGCGCAAAAGCCGGTTCTGGGTCAGCGTCCGGGCATTGCGCCAGAGTTTATGGCCAAAATTGCGGCGGTCGCAATTACACCCCCAACAAGAAAGCGAAAGCGGCACGCGCCGGCAAATTTCAGATTTGGAGTGGACAAAAAAACCGCCGTTGGGACAGGTGATAAAAAAATCGTGCAGCGTCACGACCAACCGGAATCCCATCTCCACCGCCACCTGCGGGACGAAGGGGGAAAGAGCCATGGTCCAGGTATGGGCGTGGACAATGGTGTTTTCCCGGGACTTGGTCGCGAGCAGCTCGCGCAGCGCCCGCATCGCCCGGGCGTTCCGCCAGCCATTGACAAAGGCCTGAAGCCTGTTCCGGTTCTTTCCAATCTCTTTCTGTCCCAGGCAGATGACCCGAAGGTGCGGAACGTCCTGCAGCTGTGGCATGACCGGACCGACGCTGCTGAAAAAGGTGACATCAATCTCTCGCGCGGCCAGGCCGAGCGCGGAAGCCGACGCCACGGTGGTCGATCCCCCGGTCAAGGAGGCATAATCATTGAGGATGACCACTTCGCCGGGCGTGTTCATGAGGAGGCTTTGCCTTGGAGGATTTGGTAACTGGTCTGAAAACCACGCGAACGCGCGCGCCGCAGATAGCGCGGCAGATTGCAGGCGCGGTAACGCCAGCGCGCGACCCGCTTGTGCAGCGGTGAGATCGGAAATGCGAGGTGCCGACCGACAATTTCCTGCTGCTCCTGTTCCGTCAGGGAGGTGTTGCCCGACAATTGCCCGCTCCGGACTCGGAACTGCGCCACGCGCCGCGGATAATAGCGGAAGGCGGCACCGGCCACATGGGCGCGCAGCCAAAAATCCAGGTCGGCGCACAGCCGATAGCGCGTGTCAAACCCCTTCAATCGCTGCACGATCTCGCGATGGAACAGCGTCCCTTGCTGCATGAGCGGACTGATGCCCTGTTGCAAGAGGGCGGGAATCCACGCCGGATTCCGCTCCACCGTGATCAGGCCGATCGTCCGATCGTGTTCGTCCGTCAGCTCGACGTCGCCGTAAATCACGCCATCGGCCGCGCCGGCCGCGAGATGCTGGCGGAAAACCTCACCGAATCCCGGCAGCAGCGCATCGTCGTCGTTGATATAGGTGAACCATTCCCAGTCCGCTCCGGCCGAAGCCAGCGCCGAATTGAGCGCGCCGTAGATGCCGCCAGCCTTGCCGGCGTCGGGCACAACTCGGGCGCGGGGAAATCGATTCTGCAACGCCTGCCGTTTTTTCTCCGGAGCGCAGATCACATGGGTGAGCGGGACCGGCTGCGCCTCCACCGAGGCCACGGTCCGCTGAAGAAATTCCGATTCCCCCAACGTGGGGGTCACGACCAAAATGCGGTCTTGGCCATTTTTCATTGCGCCTCCTTCTGAATTGTCACCGACACCGCCGTGGCGTCGTAATTGATGTTCACCGTCGGGCCGGGATCGACCGCGAAGTCGATCAACGTGCCCCGGTGAACCGCCTGGGAAAAATCAAAGCTGGCGACGATCGGGTTGGTGCCGCCGCCGAGCATTTTTCGAAAACGCCGCCGGCCGTCGATCAGGACGCTGGCGCCGACACCGTCACCCTGCGTGTCGCAGCGGAACTGTCCGGCGATCCGCACCGTTCCGGAAAAATCACTTTCCCAGCGGCGCACCACTGCCACCGGGGTCGACCCGTCCTGCGAGGGATGCTGGTCCGTTGCCGTGAGCGAAAGATAAGGATACTTGTCCGTCCACGCCTGGGTCCAATCCGTCACGGTGTAGCGGGAAAGAGGGAAAAACCGGGTCGAATCGCCGATAAACATGCCGTAGGACCAGCCGTTGGCGCCTTGCTGCGCGGAGAATCCCTTGGCGGAATCGGCCAGGATCACGTCGTTGGCCGCGGAAGGCGGAGGAAGCCCGGTTAACGGCCCGGTGACAAAAACCGGCGAATCGTCCACCTGGAGATGACCGTCGGTTTCCAAGTCCTGTCCGCGCAAATCCACCACCTTTGCCTCGCGGCCGATCGCCACGGCCATGGGTTTGAGCGACCAGACAACCCGGGTCTCCTCGCCCGAAGGTCGGACGAAAACCAACGAATAAAAGCCGTCCGCCGCGGGCTCGCGTCGGACAAAGCGGGCCCCCCGGAGCTGACGGATCATCGTTGCCAGCGCGAGATAAGCCGGCTTCGCCGCATGCCGCCCGTCATCGCGAAGCAGGCCCATGCTGAGGTCGTTGTAGTCATGCAACAAATACCAATAAACCCGCTCGACGCCGGCGGAAAACAGCAGGGCATAGGCGCGGACAAGGAATTTTGCCTGGGTCGCCTCGTCGATCGCCAGATCGCCGGGGGCCGCGCTCGGCTTCGTCCCCCACCCGATTTCCGTCACCCAGACTGGCTTGGTCCGGCCGCCGTTGTATTTTTTCACCAGGTTCTGCAGGGCCGCGATCTCGTCCTCCAATCCTTCCGGCGGCGCATCATATCGATAGGGATGGATGGAGAGGACGTCCATCCAGGCCAGGCCGCCGCCCGCCAGCAGTTCCTTCCAGTACGGGCGGGGAACGCCGCTGGTCGCCCCGCCCGCCACCACGACGTCCGGCCGGGCCCGCTTGATCGCGGTATAGGCGACGCGGAGCATTTGCAGGTAGGTTCCGGCCCGGTCCTGGGTCGCCGGACCCTTGCAAAAGGTCCCGTTGTATTCGTTCCAGATTTCGACCGCCTTGATCTGATCGCCATAGTGCCGCAGCACCTCGACGCCGTAGCGCGCATAGGCGGAAAAGGCGTCGTCGGTATAGGGCGTGAAGCCGCGATCATAATTTTTGTTCTCAAAACTGAGAACAATGAGGGGCGAGATTCCCTTTGTTCGAAGATCGGCCATGTACCGGTCATATTTTTCGGGAAAAACATATTTGCCCTTGGCCGGTTCGATTTCGTCCCAGTAGAGCTCGTCGCGAATGTATGGAATCGAAGCTTCCGCCACGGCGGAGATCCAGGAGCGGTCCCATCCCTGGGCAAAATGCGTCATCACGCCAAAGCCCGGGCCTTCCGCCGGGGGAGGGGTCTGCGCTCGCAGCGCCGCCGGCAGCAACAGGACGGGGGGCAAATATTTCAGCATTCGCTTCATGGCGCGGCCCGGTGCGGCGGAAGAGACGGCGCGCGGCTGAACTGGGCGCGGACGATTTCCTGGTACAAGGAGGCGTAGCGCGAGGCCTGGAGGGAGTCGGAATATTCGCGGGCCACTCGTGTTTTGCAGCCGTCGGCCAGCTTCTGCCGCAGCGGCGGGCTTTCCAGCAGGCGGCGCAGATTGGCCGCGAGTGCGATGGCGTCGCCCGCCGGTGCCAGCAGCCCCGTCTGGCCGTCGATCACCGCCTCGCTGATGCCACCGGCGTCAAAGCCGGTCACCGGCGTGCCGCAGGCCATCGCTTCCAGGATGGTGTTGGGAAGATTATCTTGCAGGGAGGGGATAACAAAAACATCGGCCGCGCTGTAAGCGGCCCGCAGCCAGGCCGCGTCCGAGGTGAAGCCCAGATGGCGGAAACGCGGATCGGCCGTGGCGGCGGCCCCGCCGCGGCCCAGCGTCACCAGCAAGAGATCGGAAAAATTTCCCATCGCCTCGATGGCGTGCAGGAGGTGCCCAAACCCTTTCCGGCTGTCTTTCAAGGACTCCGCCACGAACAGCACCATTGTCGCCTCGGTGGGAAGCTGCAAAAGCCGGCGCGCCTCCGCCCGCTCCATCGGGTAATATTCGCGGGGATTGATCCCGTAGGGAATGGTTCTGACGTCAAGCTCCCGGCAGAGGCTGCTGCGGGCGGCCTGGCGGCCCAGCCATTGGCTGGGACAGACAAGGGTGAGACGACCGGCGGGAATTTGCCGGAAAAGATTGAATTTCCGTCGCCAGACGATCCGCGTCATGTCCTCTTCGCCGGTCGAGGTTTTTAACTGCGGGCAGGCGCCGCATCTTTCGGCAAAGCGCTCACACGACCCGCTGTAATGGCAGCCGCCGGTGAATACATTCATGTCGTGGAAGGTCCAGACAAGCGGAGCCCTCCCCGCCAGCCGGGGCAGCAGGCGATAGTCGAAAAGATTGGACACCCAGTGAAGGTTGATCAGATCGCAGGCCGGCAGTTGCGCGGCGAGGCGCCATCCGGCCAAAGCCCAGTCCGGGGTGAAATAGAGGCCGTCCCGGCGGAAAGCCGGGCAGCTCCAACGCCGACTGAGACGAAAAAACGCGCGGCCGAAGACAGCCGGCGCGGGGGAGACGGCATTATATTCAAAGGTGTTTTCATCCGCGCTGAAGCGCTGCGCCACCATCATGCGCGAAGAGATGCCGGCATCCCCCAGGGCCTGGTGCAGACGGTGCGCGGCCTTGGCCGCGCCGCCGCTGGTGTCGGTGGTGCTGATCTGCACCACCTGCAGGAGTTTTCCTCCGCAGCTTTTTAACCCCGGCTGTGCCTGGTCCGATCGGATGTCTGCCGTGGTCGAAGTCATGGAAGTTGTTTTGGAGGGTGGACAATTCAGGCATCAAAATGGCGGGGTATGACTAGGCCCGGTTTCGCGCCGCGCTCGACGAGTCGACCAATTCGAAATCCGGCTTTGGCTGACGGTAGATACGGCGGAACAGCCGCATCGTTTCCGCAATGTTGCCCAGCCAAAGGTACGGCAGGTAGCCGATCACCATCCCGAACACCACCCCCTGCTGCCCATACTGCTGCACCAGCACAAACATCAAGCCGACGCTGGCGACGGCGCTGACCACGGCGTAAAAGGTCAGCCGGCGGACTTCCGACATGCCGGCGAGCAGGTAGCCGAAGGGCTGCTCGAGGAAGACCACGGCGTTCCAGGCAAAAAGCAGCCAGACGAGCGAGGTGGAAGGAAGCGGCGTGTGCCGGCCGACCCACAGGGTGAGAATCGGCTTGGCAAAAAAAGTGCCGATTGCCATCGGCGTGATGGTGCAAAGCAGCGTCGCCCCCAGGGAAAAATAAAGCGCCCGCCGTATCCAGCCCATGTCGCCGCGCGCCTTGGCGTCGGAATACGCCGGCCAGAGCGGAAGCATGAAGGCGTTCTGGATGATGGCAAAAAGGTTGAATAGCCGCTGGCCGAGATTGTACGGAGTGACCGCCGCGGCGCCCAATTCGG
>DASRHD010000222.1:0-4319 GCA_035650695.1 Opitutaceae bacterium | reverse complement strand
GCGCGTAATCCGAGCCCGACATCGTTGATGCCTTCGAGAATCGTCATCCATTTGACTCCGGGCTGAGCCAGGACGTCGCGATCGAAGCGGGCCAGGGCGTTGATGCCGGCGCCGTCGCGCAGCAAACGATTGCCGGAGATGCCCTGATTCAGTACAGCAATGTTGGCGCCTCCGTTGGCGGCGAGGCGGCGTGCGAGGAAACTTGGCCAGCTGCGGTCGGTATTGGGAGTGGAGGTCGCGCCGTCGGTAATGGAATCACCAAAGGTGACGATGGCCGCCGCGTCCGGGGCAGCCGCGACGTCGATGTTCGATAGCCAGTAGTACGACTGGCTAGGTTTGGCATCGTCAATCGCGGCCTGGCCGGTGGCGTCGCCCTGCGCGATGTAGGTGGAGTGAAGGCCGACGGCGTGGAACGTGTCGGCTTTGACTTCCTCGGGGACGTAGATGCTGACAGCGAGATCGCTTGCGGCGGGAAGGTCGAGGTTCACGGGGTCGCTGATTACCGTCGCGCCGGCGGGGATCCAGGCCTTGGCGCGCCCGCTGAACGTTAGGGCATGATCCGACGCGGGAACGATGGCGGAGTCTTTGTCGCGCAGCGCGATATGGGCCGCGCCGATCACGAGCGGCGCAGCGCCGAAGACATTCGAGAGCTCGACGCGCACGCGACGGCCACCAATAGTGGTGTGGGCGATCATGCGTACGGTTTGATTGTTGAAGCTCGAAATCGCCGCCAGGCGTGGAGGCGCGGGACGCGTGGGTGCGGCTGCAGCCGGCGGAGGAGTGGGCGCGGCGGGGGGCCGAATCGCGGGGAAAGCAAACGGCTTTTGCGGCGACGTGGCCCAGGTGCTGACCCAGTGTTCTCCGGTCTGGGCGTACAGACAGGGGATGGCAAGTGCAACGAGCAGCAGCTTCATGTCAAATCACTTTACCAAGGTTGCCAAAATCCTGCGCGCCTCTTCGATCTCCTCTTCGCTGACGATGTGCGGGCGGCCTTCATAAATTCGCAGGTGGACTTGCGCGCCGAGGTCGCGAAACAGGCCGGCCGCTTCGTGGCTGTTGTACTCGGGGACCCACTCGTCGGAGTCGCTGCCGGTGAGGAGCACACGCAAGCCGCGAAGAGACGGCGGGGAGGTGGCCTTCCAATCCGAACCCGGCAATCCCATGAGAGCGCCGGTGAAAACGATGAGACAACCCACGCGGCCGGGGTGGCGCAGCGCATATTCGAGCGCGAGGCAGGCGCCTTGCGAGAAGCCCACGATGACCAGCTTCTCGGGGCCGAGGCGGCCGTTTTCGCCGGCTTCGAGAACAGCCTCATGGCAGCGTTGCACGGCCTCGCTCAGATAAGGCTCGTTCGCTTCGCGCGGATCCCAAAAGCGGCCGGGATACCAGCTGCCGGGAGTTTCGGCCTCCGGGACCACCCAGCGAATGCCTTCGAGGGTACCGAAGCGGGCCGCTAAATCGATTTTTTCATCCGGTGTTTTGCCGCGCCCGTGCAACAACACGCCGGCTGCTTGCGACACTCCGCGCGCAGAACCGACGGCCCGCATGCCGCGAGTTACATCAATGCTCACGATGCTAATTTACTACTGCTCGCTTGGTCCGCGCGGCGACTTCGCGTCGCCCTTTTCCTCGTCGGGAAGGCGGAAGGAGATCAATTCGGCGGGGAATCCGCCGGCGGCGATGGCGAGCGCGATGTACTGCTTGCCGTTGAGCATGTACGTCATTGGAGTGCCGGTTTGGCCGGCGGGCAGCGGAACCGCACCGACCTCCTTGCCGGTGGCTTTGTCATAAGCGCGCAGCATGGTGGGCGATTTTCCAGCGCTGCGTTCGCCGCAGATGACGAGGGTCTTCGTCACCAGAACGCCGAACACTCCCGGCCGACCGGTGCGAGGGATGTCGAGGCCTTTGAGCGCCGGGTTTTTCTTGATGTCGTCGGGCGTATCGCCATTCGCGATCTGCCAAAGGATCTCGCCTTTGTTCAGATCGATGGCGCTGATGCTGCCGTAGGGGGGCTTGACCAAGGGCAGGTGCTGGACGTTGAGACCGGAGGCGGCGCCTTCGGCAAGCGGAGTGGTGCGCGGCGCAGCGCTTCCCGCCATGAACGCCATGTCGGTTTTGCTGGGTTCGCCAGGGACGAGGCCGATGGCGGTGGTGATGCGCTGGGAGGGAATGTAAGCGATGTGAGTTTCCGGATCGTACGAGCCGCCGGCCCAATTTGTGCCGCCGCCGGCGGTGGCCATGGCGAGCGTGGCATAGGGGCCTTCCGGCTTACTGACAACGCCCGGCGTGAAGATGGGGCCTAGTTTGTATTTCGAGGCCAGCTTCACGGCTTCGGCGTGCAATTCGGGAGTAAAGTCGATCAGGTCGTCAAGCGTCATGCCCTGGCGATCATAGGCTGGCGGTTTAGTGGGAAAAGGCTGCGTGGGGCTGGTTTTCTCGCCAGGCACCGTGGACTGCTCGACGGGCCGCTCTTCGATGGGCCAAATGGGCTTGCCAGTGACGCGATCGAAGACGTAGAGGAAAGCTTGCTTGGTGGGCTGGGCGAGCGCTTTGACGGGGCGGCCGTCGATGGTGATATCGACGAGCATCGGCGCGCAAGGAATGTCCATGTCCCAGATCCCGTGATGGACCAACTGGTAGTGCCATTTGCGCTGGCCGGTTTTCAGATCCACGGCGACTACCGACTCGCCGAAGAGGTTATTACCGGGACGATGGCCGCCGTAATAATCGCCGGTGGGCAATTCGACGGGGAGGAACGCCATCCCGAGATCCGGGTCCACGCTGATCTGGCCCCAGACGCCCGCATTGCCCGTGTAGGAGGCGGAGTCCTTTTCCCAGGTGTCGTAACCGAATTCGTTGGAGCGAGGGATGGTGTGGAAGATCCAGAGACGCTTGCCGGTGTGGATATCGAATCCGCGCACGAAGCCCTTCACGTTGGTTTTGCTTTTCGGGGTGCCACCGGGCCGATGGGCGGCGCCGACGATGACGGTGTCGCCAGCGACTACGGGCGTGGCGTGGAGACCGACTTCGCCGGTGACGGGATCGATTTCCTGATCATCGTTCATCTTGAGATCGACCATGCCGCCGGTTCCGAACGAGGGCACGAGATTTCCGGTCTTGGCGTCCAGCGCGATGAGGCGGTAGCCGGGAGTTACGTAGAGGATGCGCTGCTCGCGACCATCGGTCCAATACGCTAAACCGCGGCCGGACAACTGGCGCGGAGCGGCTTTTCCGCGGGCACCTTCCTGTTCGCCGTGAACCCAGAGGAGTTCGCCAGTGGCGGCATCAATCGCGACGACGGCGCGCCGAGTTCCGGCCGTGGAATAGATGACGCCGTTCGCCATCAGCGGCGTTCCCTCGAAATTGAATTCAGGGCGCGGGCCGAGGTTGTCGGTCTTGAATCGCCAGGCGACCTCCAGGTTGTTGAAGTTGCCTGCGTTGATCTGGTCGAGCGGCGAGTAGTGTGTATTGCCGAGGTCGCCGCCGTAGGTTCGCCATTCGCCGTTCTGGGCGCCTGATTGGGCGCCGGCGCGGGGCGCGAAGCAGACTAGGAAACTGGCGAGGGTCAAACCGGAAAACACGGACTTCATGCTTTTCTCCTTGCGTGAATGGGGAACCCGTAAGATTATATCCGCACCGGAGGGCGAATAGATGCGCGAGATTTAAACGATGGTTTCGGTGAGCGGGTCCCAGCGCACGGTGCGGCGCTGGCGGAAACTTTCAAGCGCCATGCAGCAGGCGACGGAGACGCGGAAGCCCAGGTCGAAGGCGCATTCGGGTTCTTTGCCGGTACGGATGCACTCCACGAAGTTCTGCATGTGCGCGGTAGGGAAGGTGGGCGATTTGCCTGCGGCCTCCACTCCTTCGGGACGGTTCACCTTTTGCGGAAGGTAGCGGATGCCCGAGGAATGGCGGGAGATGGTGCCGTCGGAGCCAAGCACGTCCTCGGTGATGCCGAGCTGACTATTGCCGAGGCCCGAATCCCAGCTTATGAGCATCTGCTCAGGCTGCTCGAAGGTCACGTTCATCGTGTCGGGGACGTCGCGTCCGTCCTTCCACAGATATAGACCGCCGGTCATGGTGGCGGCCTGCGGAATTTCAAGGCGCAGCGCCTTCGACCAGAAGGCAAGCTGCTGGCTCAGATTCTCGTGAACGCTGCCGCCGGAATAATCCTCAAAGAAACGCCAATTGAGGAAACGTTGCGCGTCGAAGTCGCGGCGGGGCGCGGAGCCGAGGAACGCGTTCCAGTCAATATTGGCAGGGGTCATGTCGGGATAGACGGGGCGCGCCCACTGCGCCTTGCCGCGCGGCGTATTGCG
>DASRHD010000221.1:0-10969 GCA_035650695.1 Opitutaceae bacterium | reverse complement strand
GTTTTGCCGAGCGCGACCTGGTCGGTCGCCGTGCGTTTGGCGGTGACGGCGGGCTCAGCCGCCAGCGGCCAGGGCTGTTTCAACAAGGCGGTGCCGGCGAGCGCGGCGGCGGAGGCCTGGATAAACTGCCGGCGGTTCAGTTTACGGTCGTTTTTTCCACGATCTTTCATCGTCGTCCTCCAAAATTCCGGTCGTTCGGTCGCCGGCGCGGCGCCAGCGGTCTCCAAAAATTGCCTCGTTCGGAGAAAAAAGCGACTTCTAAAACTCTGACGGCTAGGCCGCTTTGGGCCGTCCCGCAGCCGCTTCTTTTCTGTCGTCAACGCCGCGGCGATTGTTATGCGTGAAACTCTCCGACGTTGAAAACCACCCCGCCTTCATCCGCCGCCACACCACCGCCGCACGCTGATGTCAGCGATTACGCGCCGCCACCGCCCATCACGAATGTTCTGGCCGAGCGCTACGCCTCGCCAGCGATGAAGGACATCTGGTCCGCGCCCGGGCGCGTTTTGCTGGAGCGCGATTTCTGGATCGCGGTGATGAAGGCGCAGAAAGACCTCGGCGTGCCCATCCCGGCCGAAGCGATCAAGGACTACGAGCGCAACAAAAACCTCGTCAACCTCACCTCCATCGCCAAGCGCGAGCGCGTCACCCTCCACGACGTGAAGGCGCGCATCGAAGAGTTTTCCGAGCTGGCCAACCGCCAGTTCATCCATCTCGGCCTGACCAGCCGCGATCTGACGGAAAACGTCGAGCAGCTGCAGATTCTCCGTTCGCTCAAGATCGTCCATCTGAAGGTGGTGGCCGCGCTGCTCGCGCTCGCCCGCCATGCCGAGGCACACCGCGACGTGATGCTGACGGGCCGGACCCACAACGTGCCGGCACAGCCCACCACGCTGGGCAAGCGTTTCGCCATGTTTGGCCAGGAAGTGCTGATCGCCCTCGGCCGGATTGAGGGGTTGATCGAGCGCTATCCGGTACGCGGTTTGAAAGGCGCGGTCGGAACCCAGCTCGACCAGCTCACGCTGCTCGGCGGCCGCGCCGACAAGGTCGCCGAACTCGAGGCGCGCGTGCTCAAGCATCTCGGTTTCCGCGCCTCGCTCATCGCCGTCGGCCAGGTTTATCCCCGCAGCCTCGATTTCGACGTCGTCAGCGCCCTCCACCAGGTGGCGGCGGCGGCGGCCAGCTTTGCCACCACCCTCCGCCTCATGGCCGGCCAGGGCCTGCTCACCGAAGGTTTCCAGGAGGGCCAGGTCGGCTCCTCCGTCATGCCGCACAAGGTCAATGCCCGGAATTGCGAGCGCGTCTGCGGCTTTGCCACCGTCATCAGCGGTTACGTGACCATGACCGCCGGCCTTGCCGGCCACCAGTGGAACGAGGGTGATGTCTCCTGCTCGGTCGTGCGCCGGGTCGCCCTGCCCGACGCATTTTTCGCCGTTGACGGCCTGCTCGAAACTTTTCTCACCGTGCTGGCGCAGATGGAGATTTTCCCCGCCGCCATTGCCGCCGAAAACGAGCGTAACCTCCCCTTCCTCGCCACGACCACGATCCTGATGGAGGCGGTGAAGCAAGGCGCCGGCCGCGAGACCGCCCATGCCGCAATCAAGGAGCATTCCCTTGCCGCGGCCAGGGCCCTGCGGGCCGGCGACGCCAATGGCACCACCGATCTGCTCGGCCGCCTCGCCGGCGACAAGCGCATCGGCCTGGGCAAGAAGCAGCTCCAGTCCATCCTCGCGGAAAGTAATCGCTTCGTCGGCGCCGCTCCGCACCAGGTGGATGCCTTTGTCGCTGAGGTGAAGCCGATCGCGCGCAAGTATCCGCAGGCGATGCAATACCGGCCGGGAAAGCTGCTCTGATTTTGAGCCAGACCGGACAAAAACCGCCGCGCCTCGGAGGAAGGCGCAGGCCGCCCGCCATTTAAACGTCACCTTTAATCCCGCTTCTTCGGGAAATTTTCGTTTGCCACCGCCGGGCGCGGCCGGTTTGGTGGACTTTCTCGTTTTTTCGAACCTTTATTCACACTCGTCATGGCTGAACTCGCAGGAAACATCTTGGTGGGCCAATCCGGCGGCCCCACCGCGGTCATCAACGCCAGCGTCGCAGGCGTTGTCACCGAAGCGCTTAATCACGGCTGCATCGAAGAGATTTACGGCTGCCTCAACGGCGTGCTCGGCATTCTCCAGGAGGACCTCATCGACCTTGCCTCCGAATCGCAGCAGCAGATCCGCGCCCTCCGCCACTCGCCTGGCGCCGCACTTGGCACGGTGCGCTACAAGCTGAAGAAGCAGCAGGACTACGAGCGCATCCTTGAGGTCTTCAAGGCCCACAATATCCGTTACTTTTTCTACTGCGGCGGCAACGATTCCCAGGACACCGCCGACAAGATCTCCAAGCTCGCCCAGCAGCAGGGCTGGGAGATGCGCGTCATCGGCGTGCCCAAGACCATCGACAACGACCTGGTCGTCACCGATCATTGCCCGGGTTACGGCAGCGTCATCAAGTACGTCGCCGCCACCGTGCGTGAGCTTGCCGCGGACAATGAGGCCATGGGGCAGAATGATCTCGTCTCCATTCTCGAGGTGATGGGCCGCAGCGCCGGCTGGATCGCCGCCGGTGCCTCCCTGGCCAAGCGCCGCGATCATCCCCACGACCCCCCGCACATCATTCTTCTGCCCGAGGTCGCCTTCAGTCCGGAGAAATTCGCCGCCGATGTGAAACGTGTCCTCGCCCGCGAAAGATACTGCCTGGTCGTCGTCGGCGAGGGCCTGGTCGATGCCGATGGCAATTATGTCAATGCCGACGGCGCGACGGACGCCTTCGGCCATGCCCAGCTCGGCGGCGTCGGCGAATATCTTGCCGACCTCGTCTCCACCCACCTTCCCGGAGTGAAAGCCCGCGTGGCCAAGCTCGGCATCGCCCAGCGCGCGGCCGCCCATTGCTCCTCCAAAACCGACAACGACGAAGCCTTCCTCGCCGGCCAGGCCGCGGTCCGCGCCGCCATTGCCGGTGAAACCGACAAAATGGTCACGCTCGTCCGCGGCGACACCGATCATTACACCTCCGAGACCGGCCTGGCTCCGCTGAGCGAGATCGCCAATGGTGTGAAAAAGCTGCCCCGCGAATGGATCAACGAAGACGGCGTGAGCATGAACTTCCAGTTTATGCGTTACGCCCTTCCGCTCATCCAGGGCGAGGTCCCCGTGCCTTACGATAACGGCCTGCCCAATTTCGTCCGGCTGGAAAAAGTCCGCGTCGACAAGGTCCTCGGCGGCTACGAGACCTGATTATCGAGAATCTTCTGCAAAAAGCCGGCCGTTGCGGCCGGCTTTTTTGTTTTAAATTAGGTCGAAATTTGTCCGAGTCGTCGCAAGATCAGCGGCGTGAAAATGCGGACCTTTGTCTGGTTTCTCTGTTTCGCCGGGCTGGCGTTTGCCGGCGCCGCGCTCCACGCCCAGGATGCCACCGCCGTCTACAACGAGGCCGTTCAGCTCTACAACAACGGCCAGTACGAGGCGGCGGTCGACAAATACCGCGCCGTCACCGCTCTCCAGCCGGACAATGCGAAAGCCTTCTACTGGCTGGGCTGCTCGTACTACCGATTGAAGAAATATTCCGAGGCGGTGACCAGCTACACGGAAGCCACGCGGCTTCAACCCGATTATTGCGATGCCTGGATTTATCTCGGCAATTCACTCGACTATGTCGGTCGCCTGAACGACGCCATCGACGCCTATCGGAAGGCGACCGAGGCGAAGCCAGACAACCCCCAGGGCTATTTTGAACTGGGCGTGGCCTACTTTCGGGCCGAGCGTTATGACGACGCGATCAATTCCTACCAGCAGGCGAACCAACTCAAGGCCGATTATCCCCGCCTCCAGCACAATCTCGGCCAGACCCTGCGCAAGCTGGGCCGCTATGACGATGCCCTCGCCGCCCTCCGCCTCGCCGTCTCACAGGATCCGCAGGATTACGATTCCTTCCGCGAACAGGGCCTGGCCCTTGATTCCCAGAGCAAGCAGGCGGCCAAACAGGAGGGCGACGAGGCCAAGGCCCGCGCCGACGACCTTCTCAAACAATCGCGGGCGATGTACGACGCCGCCCTGAACATAAAATCCGACGATTCCAGCACCGCCCTGGATTACGGCGACAGTTACTACAACCGGAACGACTACCAGACGGCCGTGCAATGGTATGAAAAAGCCGTGCAGTACGATCCCGAATGGGCCACCGCGCGCTGTTATCTGGCCGATGCCTACGTCAAGCTGGACCGCCGGCTCGATGCCATTGCCGCCTACAAGGAGGCGGTGCGGCTGAAATCCGATTATCGCGACGCCTGGCAGGCGCTCGGCACGCAATGCGTTGCGGCCGGCGATCGTACCGAGGCACTCAAGGCCTATGCGGCGCTCGACCCGCTCGACGCGGCGGCGGCAAAGAAATTACTCGCCGCAATCGATGCCATGCCGAAACCCAAGGAATCATCCGGCGCGGATGACACTTCCTCGACCCCGGACGCGGCCCAAAAATAATCCGGCTTAGCGCGTGGCGGCGGACACGCTGGCCAAAGCCACGTACGGTTCCTCCCGGAGCACGGCGGTGCGGCGCCGGGTCAGTAAGAGGATCCATTCGCGAGCACAGACCAGCACCACCAGCGCCACCATCACGAGAAAGAAACCGGTAACGAGGATTTCGACATGATCGTTGAAAATCAGCCGTTGCAGCTGGGCGATCTTCTCGGCCGGCGCACCTCCGGCGATTTGCGCCCGGTAACCGCGCGCCTCGCTTAAAAAACCCAGGCGCGGATCGGCACTGAAAATTTTCATCCACCCCGCCGTCATGGTCACAGCCAGCAGCCAGCCGAGCGGTCCCAGCGTGACCCAGGCGTAGCGCCCCCGGCCCATCTTGATCAGGATAGTGGTGCCAAGGGCGAGCGCAATGACGGCGAGCAGCTGGTTGGCCACGCCAAAGATCGGCCAGAGCGAATTGATTCCGCCGTGCGGGTCGCGCACGCCCTGGTAAAGGAACCAGCCCCAAGCCGCCACGAAGGCCGCGCTGGCCACGGCGTTGCCCAGCCACGACCGCGTCTGTCCGAGGGGCTTCCAGATTCCACCGAGCAAATCCTGCATGAGAAACCGACCTACCCGCGTGCCGGCGTCGATCGTGGTGAGAATGAAGAGCGCTTCGAACATGATGGCAAAGTGGTACCACAGGGCCATCGCCGTTTTATTGCCGATCAAGCCGGAAAACATCTGCGCCATGCCCACCGCAAACGTCGGTGCACCGCCGGTGCGTCCAATCATCGTTTGCTCGCCCACGCTGGCCGCAAGGTCAGCCATCTGCTGGGGAGTCACCGCGTAGCCCAGGGCTGTAACCTTGGCTGTCACCGTCGCCGCATCGCCCGGAAGATTGATCGCAAAATATTCGCCGGGATGCATCGAGCAGGCGGCGATCAATGCCATGACCCCTACGAGCATTTCCGTGATCATCGCGCCATAACCGATCACCCGAATTTCGCTCTCGCGCGTGAGGAGTTTCGGCGTCGTGCCCGACGCCACGAGGGAATGAAACCCGGACACCGCCGCGCAGGCGATGGTGATGAAACAGAAGGGAAACACCGGCCCGGCAAAGACCGGTCCGCTGCCGTCGATGAACTTTGTCAACGCCCGCATCTGCAGGGCGGGCGCGAGCAGAACGATGGCCACGCCCAACGCGGCGACCACGCCGAGTTTCATGAACGTGCTCAGGTAATCGCGCGGCGCGAGGAGCAGCCAGACCGGCAGGACGGAGGCGGCGAATCCGTAGCCCATGATCCACCAAGCCAATGCCTTTCCGTTGAGCGCGAGCGCGTGCGCCATCCCGGGTGCATGCGCTGCCCATTGCCCGCCCCAAACTGCGAGCAAGAGCCCGACAAAACCAAAAATGCTCACCCAGCCGACACCGATGCGGCCGAAACGCAGAGCGCAGCCCATCAGCACGGCCAGCGGCATGGTCGCCGCAATCGTGAACGTGCCCCAGGGGCTCTCCGCCAGCGTCTTGACCACCACCAAGGCCAACACCGCGAGCAAAATCACCATGATCGCGATCATGCTGATCAGCGCGATGAGGCCGGCGAAGGGACCGACCTCCTCCCGCACCATCTGTCCGAGAGACTTGGCGCGGCGGCGCGTCGAACAAAAGAGCGTCACCGCGTCATGCACCGCCCCGCCGAGCGTAGCGCCGATCAAA
The DNA here is from genome assembly GCA_035650695.1 of Opitutaceae bacterium. Lineage (GTDB taxonomy): Bacteria > Verrucomicrobiota > Verrucomicrobiia > Opitutales > Opitutaceae > DASRHD01. The sequence goes on along the minus strand of DASRHD010000221.1, from coordinate 4,750 downwards.
ATCCAGAGCAGGCCGGGAAGATAACCAAATTGAGCCGCCAGCACCGGTCCGACCAGCGGGCCCGGCCCGGCGATGGCCGCGAAATGATGGCCGAAAATGATCCAGCGGTGGGTCCGGACAAAATCCCGTCCATCCTCGTGCACCACCGCCGGCGTCGCGCGCTGCTCGTCGATCGTCAACACCCGGGCCATCAGCCAGGCGGAATGAAACCGGTAGGCCACCAGCGCCACGCACATGCTCGCGATCACCAACCAGAGCGCATTGACCGGCTCGCCCCGCGCCCACGCCATGACGACAAACGCCGACACACCGAGCGCAACCACCGCGCTCCAGCCGAGCACACGCCATGGCGTCAGGGGTTTTGTCGGGGCAGGCATTTTGAAAGTCCGGATAACTTGATCTAAAATCTCGAAAGCGAAAACAAAAAGTATCGCGGGCACTTCGTCGTCATTCCGAACGAAGCAAGAACCGCCCAGGCTCGTTGTGGCCGAATCGCCCGGGATCCTTCGCTGCGCTCAGGATGACGGCGACACTGGTTTTGACAGCTCACGCCCCGTGCGCAGAATCGCGCACCATGGAAACCCTGCCCCGCTGGTTCGCACTGTTCTCCACCGTTTTTGTTCTGCTCGTCGGTCCGGCTCGGGCCGCAGACGATTACGTTCCCGGACCCGACTCCAAGCCCCAGCCCGGCGTGCCCAAGGGCGAAATCCTCAAGTTCGGTTTCGATCATTCGAAAATTTTTCCCGGCACCACCCGCGACTATTGGATCTACGTGCCCGCGCAATACACGCCCGACACACCGGCGTGCGTCTATGTCGGGCAGGATGGGATCCGCTTTGAGGCGCCGACCGTCTTCGACAATCTCATCGCAAAAAAAGAAATGCCCGTGACCATCGGCGTCTTCGTCACGCCCGGCATCGTGCCGGCGGCGAATGGCTCCGCCGCGCTCGACCGTTACAATCGCAGCTACGAATACGACGGCCTCGGCGACAATTACGCCCGCTTCCTGCTCGAGGAACTGTTGCCGGATGTGGAGACAAAGAAAACCTCCGATGGCCGGCCCATCCACCTTTCGTCCAACGGCAACGACCGCGCCATCGGCGGCGGGAGCAGCGGCGCGATCTGCGCGTTCACCGCGGCGTGGGAGCGGCCCGACGCGTTCAGCCGCGTCTTCAGCGCGATCGGCACCTACGTCGGCCTGCGCGGCGGCGACCGCTACCCCATCCTCATCCGCAAAACCGAGCCGAAACCCATCCGCATCTTTTTGCAGGACGGCTCGAACGACCAGAACAAGTACGGCGGCGACTGGTGGATGTCCAACCAGACGATGGAACGCGCTCTCGTATTCGCCGGCTATGAGGTGAATCACGCTTGGGGCGACGGCGGCCACACCGGCAAGCAGGCCACCGCCATTTTCCCCGACGCCATGCGCTGGCTCTGGCATGACTGGCCGGAGCCGGTGAAAAATGGACCGACGGGAAACGCCGTGCTCAACGAAATCCTCATTCCCGGCGAAGGCTGGCAGCTGGTTGGCGACGGCTACAAGTCTACCGAAGGCGCCGCCGTCAACGCGAAGGGCGAGGTGTTTTTCAACGACCAGCGGGAGGGCAAAACCTACAAGATCGGCCTCGATGGCCAGGTTGCCCTTTTCAATGATGACTCGAAAAAGGCCAACGGCCAGGCCTTCGATCCCGCCGGCCGGCTCTACTCGGTTTCAATGAAGGACCCTCGCGTCCTGCGCTACGAGACGGATGGCAAGGTGACTGTGCTGGCCGATGGAATCGCCGGCAACGACATCGTCATCGCCCACAACGGAAATCTTTATTTCACGAACCCGCCCGCCGACCTGAGCAATGAGCCGAGCAAGGTCTGGCTCATCCGGCCCACCGGCGAGAAGCTCGTCGTCGACACTGGCGCCGTGCGCTACACCAACGGCATCACGCTTTCGCCCGATCAGTCGCTGCTTTACGTGGCCGACTACCGCTCGCACTGGATCTACAGCTATGTCATCCAGCCGGATGGCACGCTGACGGACAAGCAGCGCTATTATTCGCTGCACGTCGCCGAGACCGACGACCAGAGCAACGCCGACGGAATCCGCGTCGATCGCGACGGACGGCTTTACGTGGCGACGCGCCTTGGTATCCAGGTCTGCGACCAGGCCGGGCGGGTGAATGCGATCATTCCTACGCCCAACCACCGCATTTCCAATCTCGTCTTTGGCGGCGCGAACTTCGATACGCTCTTCGCCACCTGCGGCGACAAGGTTTTCAAGCGCAAACTGAAAGTCCGCGGCGCCTCCGCCTGGGACGAGCCGAACAAGCCCGCCCCGCCGAAGCTATAATGTCGGTTGCCGGCGTCGCCATTACGGTCCTTCGATCAGCGCGGCGTCATTGGCCAAAACACCGCTCGACCGGTCCAGCATGCGTGTGAGATAAAGCTGCTCGGGTCCGACGTGGGCCAGCTGCAGTGCGCGGCGGAAACTTTCGGCCGCGGCGGCGTGGTTCTTCAGCCGCCAGTGCAGCTCGCCGACCACGGCGTGCAGCAAATAGTGCGACTCCAGCCGGTCGCGCTGCGGAATTTCCGCGATCGCTGCGAGCCCGGCCTGCGGCCCATGAAGGTGCGCCACCGCTACCGCCCGGTTCAGGGCTACGATCGGCGACGGCTTGAGCCGGTTCAGCTCATCGTAATGTCGCAGGATCCGCGCCCAGTCGGTCGAGGCGTAATCCGCCGCCGTGCAATGGCAGGCGGCGATGCCCGCCTGCAAATGGTATTCGCTCAATTCGTTGCCCCGGGCCGCCGCGACGAGCTGGATCAGTCCGCGCGCGATCAGCGATTGGTCCCATTTGGAGCGGTCCTGGTCATCCAACCGAAGCAGATCGCCGTGTTCATCCAGCCGCGCCGGGAAGCGCGCCGCCGTCAGCAGCATGAGCGCAAGGAGCGCATGGCTGCGCGGCGTCCGTCCCGCCGGATGCTCGAGCAAAAGGGAGGTCAGCCGGATCGCCTCCTGGCACAGCTCCTCGCGGAGGAGGCGCTCGCCTGACGAGGCCTTGTAGCCTTCGTTGAACAGCAGATAAAGCGCGGCCAGCACGCCATCGAGACGCGGCGCGAGGTCCTCGCCTTCGGGGATCTCGAAAGCGATGTTGGCCTCGCGGATCCGCTGTTTCGTGCGCGTCAACTGCTTCTCCACCGCCGCCTCGCTGGAGAGAAAGGCCCGGGCGATTTCGCCGGTGCTGAAACCGCACATGACCTTCAAGGCGAGTACGATTTGGGCGTCAGCCGCGATGGCCGGATGACAACAGACAAACATCAGGCGAAGGGCATCGTCGCGAATCTCATAAACATTTTCCCAGGCGACGGCCGGCGTCGGCTGCGTCTGGTCGAAATGCGTGACAAGGGCGGGCTCCTTGGCCGCGGACATGCGTTGATGCCGCATGGCATCGCGCGCCAGGTTCATCGCCACCTGTGTGATCCAGGCGGACGGATTTGGCGGAATGCCGCCGAGCGACCAGATACGCAAGGCCCGGAGCAGCGCTTCCTGCACGACATCCTCCGCCAGCGCCATGTTTTGCACGCCGACCAGCCGGATCAGCGCACCGTGCAGGCGGCCCGCCTCATGGCGGAAAAAATGCTCCACCAGCTGCGACGGCTGCGCCGCGGGCGGCGCGACCACCTCCGCCGCCTTGCCGTCCGCCGGGACTGGCTCGGAAATCGCCATCTCAAACCGTGGAAATTTCCCTGGCCACCGCCGGCCGGGTGTTCACGCCGAGATGACAATGCGGTGTCAACTGCCGCACTTCAATGACCAGGCCGTAAGCCAGGCCGGGATGACGGCGGGCAATTTCCGTGGCCTCGTCGAGGCCGCCGACCATGAGTTTGACGTAGCCGCCGACCGCTTCCTTCGCCTCCGGAAAAGGACCGTCGACCACCCGCGCGCCGCGCGGGCCGGAAACAATCCGCGTCTCCATCTCCAGCGGCTGGCCTTCGGTGGCCTTGCCCTGGGCCAGCAATTCCTCGAACCAGGCATTCCAGTGGGTGACCAGCTGCTGCCGCTGTTCCGGCGAAAGATGCTGGTAGTTTTCCGGACCGGTATTGCGGAAAATCAACAGATAAGGAACGGCGGAAGGGGCGGTGTCGGTGGTATCCATGGTTAAAGGTGATGTTTTGGCGGCGTCATTCATTACAACGAATGACGGCGAGGGAAACGGACAGGGAAAATACGGTCCGGACAAGCAATGCGGGCCGGCCAAAACTGCAAGTGGCGGGCGGCGTTGATTTCCGCGCGATTATGAACACGTTCCGCCGCTCCGCCATGGCTCCCGCCCAAAATATGTCTGCCGCCTGTCCGGAATCGGGGCGGCCGTTCGTTGAGTCCATTGAAGTCAAACTTCATTGCCTCCCGATCTTCGCCGCCATGAGCACCACCACCACGACCCCCTCCCCTGATATTTCCGAGCGCGAGCTCGTCATCGCCCGCGTCATCGCCGCTTCCCCTGAACGAGTTTATCAAGCTTGGACCCGCCGTTTGCCGGAATGGTGGGGACCGCACGGCATGACCACGCCAGTCTGCGAAATGGACCTTCGTGCCGGCGGTATTTTCCGCACCGTGATGCGCGCCCCCGACGGCAAGGAGTATCCGACGCGCGGGAGCTTCCTCGAAGTGGTGCCGAACGAGCGTCTTGTTTTCAGCGATGCCTATGAGCCCGGCTGGCAGCCCGCCGCGGAGCACTTCATGACCGCGATCGTCACG
>DASRHD010000220.1:0-2397 GCA_035650695.1 Opitutaceae bacterium | reverse complement strand
CCGTGGCAAGCACGCCGACCAGCCGCGCCGTTTTTGCATCGGCGGCGTCGGATATCGGCAGCACAAACTCATAAGCCTCGCCGGTCCGGCGGACGGTTTGCGGCTGATCGTAGGCCACGAAATCGTCATCGGCAAAAAAATGCGGATCGTTCAGATCGCGCGTTGCGGCGCCGGTCGGCGTCAGCCGGAGAAGCACGTTTTTCCCGTCGCGCGCGGCGGCGATCTTCCAATTCGACGGCGGCTGGGGCATGGGCTGGGCCGCGATCTTCGCCGCCCATTCCGACGGCACGGGAGGGGCATCGCTCACCGGCAGGGTCAGCGCCACGTCGGCCTTGCCCGGTACGCAGACGTCGCTGCACATCAGCCAGCCGGCGGCGGCGCGCAGGGTCACGGGGCCGCCCGGCTTCAGCGCGGCGGGCGGCATGATTTCAATCGGCAGGAAGGTCTCACCTTCGTAGCCATTGCCGACAATGGCATCGTGGGAATCGCGCAGCACGCGTGGCACCGGCCACTGGATGCCGCCCACCTTGAAACCATCCGGGAGTGTCCACTTCAGTGAGGTGGCGTAGCCGGTGCCGGGATTGATCCAGTAGGTGTGCCAGTGCGGGTCGTGCACCAGCCGCAGCGCGACGGTGAACGGCCGGCCGGGCTGGACCGACGCGTCGGCGGCGACCAGCGAGGCCTGGACGTGCGATTCGGCCGCGCCCGCCCGCGGGGCGAGAAAGGCGAAAAACAAGAAAGGAAGAACGCGTCGGAGCAGCATGAGCGAAAAGGTTATGGCTTTAATACAAGACGCGCAATGGCACGGTTGCATTCCCGATTATGCCGGGAGAAGGCGCCGGAAAAAGGGAAGCCGAGGGGTCCGGCCTCCTCTCGACCCACGGCCGGAAAATTTACATATCTTGCTGCAACAAAATAGCCGAGAATGGGTCTGGAGGGGCACCGAACAGCATCGGGTGCCACCCCGCCGGGCATGCAAATGGGCTTCTCATTTCATCCAGCGAGTCGCTCCAATATACCCTTGCATGCGAACGCAGCGTTGCAGGCTGCCACGGATTATTTGGCCGGCTCCTCCGCCGCGCAGTCATCTGTTTTCTCTTGCGTTAGAATCTCCGATTTCTCGCATAAAAACACCATGAAGTCAGTCTCCCAGAATAATGGTCCAATCCGGGTGCTGATGGTCGAGGACAATCCCCTCGATGCCCGGCTGGTATTTGAATATCTGGAAGACGCCGCGACGGGAAAATTTCAACTCACCCACGTCGGACGTCTGAGCGAGGCTTTGAAAACGTTGCGCACGGAAAAGCCCGATGCCATCCTTCTCGACCTTACCCTGCCCGACGCCTCCGGCACGGAGGGCTACATCCGCCTCGCTCCGATGGCTCCAAGCGTTCCCATCATCGTGCTGACGGGCGTGGAGGATGCCTCAATCGAAAGGCAGCTTCTGGCCTTGGGCGCGCGCGATTACATGAGAAAAAGCCGCTTCGAGGGGCGGCACCTCGCCACCGTTCTCGCCAATTGGGTTTCGCTCGCCCGCGGCGCCTCGCGCTGAGACCTCCCGTCCGGCAGCTGCCGCGATTCACCGCGCCGGCGGCTCCTCGCACTTGGCCATGTGCGCCAGCACCAGGGTGAAGAAACAAAGCACGAGATTAAAAAGCGGCAGCTGCAGCGGCAGGGGCAGGGCGTAAATGATGCATACTGCCGGCACCCACACGCCGAGGTTGCCGATCAGCATGGGCAGAACGCGCCGCGCATACCAGCTACCTTCGCGGATATCCGCCCGCACGGCGGCGGTGTCGAAGCGCGCCTCGCACCAGGCATAAACCAGGGTTGAAACCGGGACGGCAAGCAGCGGGCAGTAGACGAACTGGTCGAAAAACGTTTTTGTCGCAATGGTCGCCGCGTCATGGCCGGGGCCGACGGCGGTATTCATCAACCGGTACCAAAGGTCGACCTCGAAACCCTTGTAAGACCAGAAGGCGAGCAGCAGCGTCCCCTGCGCCCAGGTGTAGCGGCCGCGCGTCGCCGGATGCAGCTTAAGGTAAGCGAACGGCAGCACCCCCCCGAACAGGCCGGTCGCGACCACCCCATAGAGCCGGCCGGTGCGGGCGCGAAACTCCGCCAGGCGGTCGAGGGCCGCATGCGTCGGCGCATGCCGGTAGTAAGCGATGACCAGGGCGAGAGCGCAGAGTTGAAGGATGATTCCCGGTCCGAGATGGGCGCGCGCAGCACGCAAACCGGCGCGCCACGGGGCGGCGCGGACGGGGGTGGAGGCGAGGGTGGTCTCGGACATGAAAACACGCGATTGTTGCGCGAGCGACGGGCGAGGCGAGCGGATTTCCGACGGGAAGTGCCCGCCATCGCCCGCATGACAAATTTGTCATCCCGTCGGACGCC
>DASRHD010000219.1:0-2463 GCA_035650695.1 Opitutaceae bacterium | reverse complement strand
GATATTTTTTTTCAACGCCTCTGCCCACGGTGGCTTGAATTCGAGGAGGCCGGCCAGGCCGATGACATTGACCTCGCGGGTCAAACCGGCCAGCGCCAAGAGGCCCGCGCCGCCCGTCCCTCCCATCATCACCGCCAGGGTCATCAAGACGAAGGCGGGAAAGTCCGTGAGCGATCCGCGCATCGATTCGATGATACCGCAGGTGAGCAGCATCGCGGCGAAGCCGGCCAGGCCGGCCCAGCCATACGGTCGAAAAAGCCATCCCATCATGACGGCAAAGCCGATCCAGAAAAGCGGATTGAGCATGGCATAGGCATTGAGTACCCAAAAGGGACGGCCCAGCCCGAGAAGCCACGCCAGCCATGGCATGAGAATCCGGCGGGCGCGATAGGGGGGATTGTCGATCGCCTGTTTGGTTTGAGGGTCGCGCAGCAGCGGATCGAGCGCAAGCTGGGCATAATGCTGGCCGTCGAAACCCCATCGATCCGGCGGATAAGGATCCATGTATTTGGGCGTGGCGCGGTAAATCGCGAGCCCGCGCTGGTTGAATTCGTGCCCGATGATGATGAACCGCGTGACGCCGTAAGCGGACGACCAAATGTGCGCGTAGGTGACGAGGATGAAGGCCAGGGCGACGGCGCCGACAGCAGCGAAGAGCCAGGCTGGCGGTCCGCGGCGTAAACTTTTCTCTGGAACTCTCAAAGCAGAAACGGCCAGATAGAGCGAAAAGCTCGCGTTTAGCAAACACTACCATTGCTCTAGCGGTTTACCGCGCCGCAAAAGTGGAAAAACCAATTATCGGGTTTGATGCTTCTTCTTGACCTCACCCATACCAGCCACACCGGGGCGCGCACCGGCATTCAGCGGGTCGCACGTTCGCTTTCCACCGCGCTGCGCGTCGGCGGGGACGCCACTGCGATCTGTTTCGATCCTTGGCAAAGGGCGTGGCGGCCGCTCGAGCGGTGGGAGGAAAAAAATCTGAGCTCCGACGCCGCCGCGGCCCGGCGCGGGGCGCGCTGGCCCTGGCCGGCCCGGCTGCGGGGGATCCTTCGCCGCCGGGCGGCCCGCAGCCCGGCCCCCCTCGCCGGGGCGGAGGGATTGATCGTGCCGGAGGTTTTTTCCCCGGCAGCCGCGGCGGCCCTGCCGGCTCTGTTTGCCCTGGTGCGCGGACCCCGGGTTGCCCTTTTCCACGATGCCATCGCGCTCCAGCTGCCCGAACTTTCGCCGGCAAAAACGGTGGCGCGATTTCCCGCCTATTTGCAGGAGCTATCCACCTTCGATGGAATTGCGGCCATTTCAGAAGATTCGCGACGGTCACTGCTCGATTATTGGCGTTGGCTGGGCCTGCCCCAGCCGCCGCCCGTCGCGGCCATCCCGCTTGGGCTGGACCAGCCGGGCCCTCCCGCCACCCCGCCCTCCACCGCGGCGACCTGCCCGCCGACCATCCTCTGCGTCGGCAGCATCGAGGGCCGGAAGAACCACCTCGCCCTGCTCGACGCCTGCGAACAACTCTGGACTCGCGGAACGCGTTTCAACCTTCATTTGCTTGGCCTCGCCCGCCCCCAGACGGCAGCCACCGCACTGGCCAGGATCACCGCACTCCAGCGGAGCGGCCGGCCCCTGCGCTACGACGGCGCGGTGGGGGACGCCGCGGTCGAGGCCGCCTATGGCGCATGCACCTTCACCGTTTACCCGTCCTTGAGGGAAGGCTTCGGTCTTCCCGTGCTGGAAAGCCTGGCGCACGGCAAGCCCTGCATCTGCTCTGCCAGTGGCGCGCTCGGTGAAGCCGCCCGCGACGGGGGATGCCTTGCTCTGCCGGCGGTGGACGCCGCCTCTCTTGCGGCCGCCATCGCGGAGTTGCTGCAGAATCCGGTCCATCTGTCCACCCTCGCCGCCCAAGCCCGCGCCCGAACCGTCAGATCGTGGGATGCTTATGCCCTCGAGCTCACCGCCTGGATGCGCATCCTGCCGCGGCGAGGCTGACGGGCCTTTCGGTTTGCTAAGAGCTACTCGCCGGTTCAACGTTGGCCAAACCTCATGGCGTTTTCACTTTTTTCCCGGAACAAGAAGACTCTCCTTGAACGCTGTCGCGATGATTCCCAGACCAAGCTAAGGCTTAAATACGCTGCTTTCTATCACGCCATCGAGGCTCAGCGCGGAACCGGCATCCGCCTCGATGGTCGCGACATGATCATGCTTTCGAGCAATGATTATTTGGGATTGTCCTTTCATCCCAAAGTCATCGAGGCCGGCCGCGCCGCCATGCTCGAATGGGGTTCGAGCACGACCGGTGCCCGCATTTCCAACGGTTCCCGCGCGTACCATCTCCGCTTGGAGGAAAAACTCGCCGCTTTTCTCGGTCGTGAGGCCTGCCATGTCCACGCTGCCGGCTATCTCTCCTGCCTGACCAGCGTGGCCGCCTTCGCGCAAAAGGGTGACCTGATCCTCGCCGACAAAAACATC
>DASRHD010000218.1:0-4634 GCA_035650695.1 Opitutaceae bacterium | reverse complement strand
GATTTCCACGGTAAAGCCCATCTCCCGCAGGAGCCCGGCGACGAACTCGCGCGCGCCCCGCATGCCGTCCTTGAACTTCGAGTCCGCCGATACGCTGGGATGGCGGATGAACTCCTTCAATTTTTCCACCGGATCGAACATCCGCCCACGGTGGGGCAAATTCACGCCGCGCGCCAACCGGAAAAATGTTTTTCCGCTGGCTAGGGATGCGGCCGGGCTTGCTCGTAAATCGGCAGCACCTGGGGCATCTCCGCCTGCAGCGCGTCAATCCGCCGCTGATCTGCCGGATGGGTGGAAAGAAACTCCGGCAGCTTGCCGCCATGCTTGCGGCCTTCCTCGGACATTTTTTGCCAGAAGGAGATCGCCGCTCGGGGATCATAGCCGGCGCGGGCCGCATAGCGCAGACCGACAAAATCCGCCTCGCTTTCCTGCGAACGCGAAAACGCCAGCGTCCCCAATGCTCCGCCGGCCCCATAGGCCACAAGGAGCAAATCGCGGTTGCGACTGTCCTGCGTCGCCCCCGCCAGAACGAGGCCGCCGGCCGCCACCAGCACGCCCTCCGTCATCCGTTCCGCGCCGTGGCGGGAGGTCACATGCCCGATCTCATGGCCCATGACAAAAGCCAGCTCATCGTCCGTCGTCGCGATTCGCAGCAATCCGGTGTAAACCGCCACCTTGCCTCCGGGCAGCGCATAGGCATTGACCGTCTCCGGAGCATCAAAAACGATGAACTCCCACTGCGCGCCGGGCAGATTTGAGCCGACGGCGCGGGCAATGCGCGCACCGACCCGCTGCACGCGGGCATTCGCCTCGGGATCGTGGGAAATTTTTTCCTTGGCCTTCGCCTCGGCGAAAGCCTGCGTGCCCAACTTCACATCGTCGAAGACCGGCAAGATGAAAGACTGCCGCCCGGTTTCCGGCACGGTATAACAACCTGCCAGCGCCAGCAGTGCCCCCAAAAGCACCAGCCGGATGTTTCTCATGGTGGGAAAATCCCACTCTTCCGCCGCTCTTTCAAGAGGGAATACGGCCGGCCCGATTCAGTGCCGGAAGTGACGGATGCCGGTGAAGACCATGGCCAGGCCGCGCTCGTCGGCCGCCTTGATCACCTCGTCGTCCCGGACCGAGCCGCCCGGCTGGATGGCGGCGGTCGCGCCCGCTTCGGCGGCGGCGATCAAGCCGTCGGCAAAGGGAAAGAGGGCCTCGCTCGCAACCTGCGAGCCGCGCAGGTCGAGACCGGCCTCCTTCGCCTTCCACACTGCAATACGCGAGCTGTCGACCCGCGCCATCTGGCCGGCGCCAATGCCGAGGGTGCGCTCGCCCCGGGCATAGACAATGGCGTTGGACTTGACGTGCTTGCAGATCTTCCAGGCAAAAAGCATTCCCGCCCACTCTTCCGGCGTCGGCTGGCGTTTGGTCACCACCTTGAAGGCGTTGACGTCGCCAAGGAGGCGGTCGCGGTCCTGTACCAGCACGCCGCCGATGACGGAACGGATCTCCTGGAGCGATTCCGCGCCGATGCCCTGCTTCACCACCATCAGGCGCAAGTTCTTCTTTTTGCCGAAAATCGCCAGGGCTTCGTCGCTGAAGCGCGGCGCGATGATGACTTCGGTGAAAATTTCCGCGATGGTTTTGGCCAGGCCGCCGTCCAGCGTCTGGTTGACGATGATGATCCCGCCGAAGGGCGCCTGGCGGTCGGTGGCGAAGGCCTGTTCCCAGGCTGCGCCGAGCGTATCCGCGCTGGCCACGCCGCAGGGATTGGTATGCTTGAGGATCGCCACGGTCGGCCGCTCGAAGTCGCCGATCAGGTAGGCGGCGGAGGTGATGTCGAGAATGTTGTTATAACTGAGTTCCTTGCCCTGAAGCTGCTGAAAATGCTCGTGAAACGTGCCGTAAAGCGCGGCCTGCTGGTGCGGGTTTTCGCCGTAGCGCAGCGCCTGCGCCTTGGTCCAGGTCCGGGTGAGCTTGTCCGGAAAGCCGGCGAGCGCGGCGAGGTCGGGCGACTCGGCCTGCGATTCGAGGTAATGCGCGATGGCCCCGTCATAGGCGGAGGTGCGCTGAAAGACCTTGAGCGCCAGCCGCCGCCGCAGCGCGGGCAGGCTTTCGGGCTGGCCGAGCGCGGCCAGGACCGCACTGTAATCGGCGGGATCGCAGACCACGGTGACGCCCTCGTGATTTTTGGCCGCGCTGCGCAGCATCGACGGTCCGCCGATGTCGATGTTTTCGATCGCTTCCTCGAAATGCACGCCGGGCTTCGCCACCGTCTGCTCGAAGGGATACAGGTTCACCACCACGAGATCGATCAGGGCGATGCCGTTGGCCGCGGCTTCGAGCAGGTGTTCGGGCTTGTCGCGGCGCGCCAGCAGGCCGCCGTGGATCTTGGGATGGAGCGTTTTCACCCGGCCCTCGAGGATTTCCGGCGAACCGGTGTGGTGGCTGACTTCCGTCACCGGCAGGCCGCGCTCGGCGAGAAGTTTGGCCGTGCCTCCGGTGGAGAGGAGGCGGTAGCCGTGCTTTTGAACCAGGACCGCGGCAAATTCGGCCAGGCCGCGTTTGTCGCTGACGGAGAGCAAAGCGAGCTTTTCCATTGAAAAAGCGTTTGTGCGCCCCGCCCGAGCCGCCCGCAAGCCGAAAGGCGGCCGGGCTTGGGTGAAAGTTGCACCGCACGGGAAATTATTCACATTCCTCCCGTGTCCTGCAAATCCAACGAACTCCCCGGATTGACCGCCCAGCTCGACAAGCTGGTCTACCACCACGGCGGCCCCAGCCTGCCGGCGGACAAGCCGCACGCCTTCGTTTATTTTGTCACCATTCGCAACGAATCCGACCGCACCGTCACCCTCCTCGGCCGCAAATGGGTCATCCTTCACGCCGACGGCAGCCAGCTCGTGGTGGAGGGCGACAAGATCGTGGGCGAGACGCCGCGTCTGGCGCCGGGCGAGCATTTTTCCTACAACAGTTACCATGTGAGCAGCTGCGACGCCGAGGCGCGCGGATGTTTTCACGGGATCGACGAGCAGGGCCGGAAAATTCACGTCATCCTGCCGCCCTTCGCCATGACCGTGCCGCACTCCTGACCGAAATCTTGCTCTTGCTCTCGCCCCTCCTCTGCCTCTCGCTCATCGCTTCACTTCATAATGAAGCTCATTGATCTGAACCGCGATGGCGGCATCGGCGCTAATTCCCTTCTTCTCCAACTCGGCGACGTGCGCATTCTCCTCGATTGCGGGCTTCATCCCAAGCTGACCGGCCGGCGGGCCGCGCCCGACCTGGCCCGGCTGCGGGAGGCTCCGCCCGATCTCATCATCATCACCCATTGCCACCTCGACCACATCGGCAGCCTGCCGCTGGCCATGCGCGAACATCCCCAGGCCGCGGTGGTCATGACCCAGCCGAGTCGCATGTTGATCGAGCGGATGCTGCACAACTCCGCCAACGTGATGCTGCGGCAGAAGGAAGAGGAAAACATTCCCGATTATCCGCTCTTCACCCATGAGGAGATCGACCGCTGCGCCAAGCGCCTCACCGGCCTGCCCTTCGGTCATGCCAAGAAATTCCGTGGCGCGCACGACGAGATCGAGCTGATCTTTCATCCCGCCGGCCACGTCGCCGGCGCCGCCGGCGTCGAGCTGCGCCACAAGCATCGGCACATCTTCGTCACCGGCGACGTGCTCTTTGACGATCAGCGCACGCTCAAGGGCGCCCGCTTCCCCGCCGGACACTTCGATACCTTGATCACCGAGACGACCCGCGGCGATACCGAACGGCCTCTGGAAAAAGGCCGCGCCGCGGAGATAGCCCGGCTGGTCGACAGCATCAACGACACCATCAGGCGCGGCGGCTCCTTCCTCATTCCCGCCTTTGCCCTCGGCCGCCTGCAGGAAATCCTCGCCATCGCCCATGACGCCCGCAAATTCGAACGCCTCGTCGACTGTCCGATCTATGCCTCCGGTCTCGGCCTCGAACTGGTTGACTATTTCGACGAGATCACGCGCAAGACCCGCCAGCTCAATTTCACCCGCAGCATCGTCAAGGACCTGAAACTCCGCCCGCTGCCGCGCAAGCTCAATCCGGGCGAGGATCCGCAGCAAAACGCCCTTTATGTCGTGAGCAGCGGCATGCTCGTCGAGCGCACGCCCAGTTACACGCTGGCCTCCGGCCTGGCCGGCCACGCCCGCAACACCATCGGTTTTGTCGGCTACTGTGATCCCGACACGCCCGGCGGCGCGCTCCTCGCCTCCAAGCCGGGCGAAGATTTTCTTTTTGAAGCCGCGCACGTCAAAACCCGGCTCAAGGCCCGCGTCGAGAAATTCGAGCTCAGCGGTCATGCCGACCGCGAGGAACTGCTGCAATTTGCCGTCCAGACCCAGGCCCGCGCCGTCGTGCTCACCCATGGCGACCCGCCCGCCCGCGCCTGGTTCGCCCAGCAGCTGGCGGAAAAAATGCCGCCGGCCAAGGTGCTCGACCCCGTGCCGGGCCAGACCTACCAGGTGTAACGAACCGGCTGCCGGTCCGTCCGGGGAATGCCCACCGTCCCCCGCAATTGATCAACGATTTCGAAGCCGCCGGCACGATCAATTCCAGCCCGGTCAGGATCAACACCAGCACCACGGTCACGGTGAACGTTCCCCAGG
>DASRHD010000217.1:0-3378 GCA_035650695.1 Opitutaceae bacterium | reverse complement strand
CGATTGCATTCGCATCCCTGGCACTGGCCGCAATTGGTTTTCAGGCACAAAACCGTCCGCAACAACCGGCGGCCAATGCCGACCCGTACGCCAACAACGCGGCACCCGGAACCCTGGCGTTCCCGCTTGCGGCTCCGGCAGGGAAGGACAGCAACGCCAGAACCTCGGCACCTGCGGGAGCGGTTAATCAGGGTCCGTTCGATGCAGCAGGCTGGAAATATGGCCACGCCTTCGACGCGCCTGGCGGCTCAAAGATCTGGAATCCCGTGAAGATCAAGATGATGCAGGGCGGCAAAGTGACCGGCGGCACCTTGTTTGCTTCGACCGATCCGGCAATCTACTGTGCGATGGCGAATGCCGGATATGACTTCATCTGGACCGAGATGCAGCATGACTCCCGAGACTGGGAAAACGTCGCCAAAATGTGGCAGGCGTGCCCGCATGCGAAGGCCGTGCCGGGAGTTCGTGTCGCCTATGCCGATGAGCGCGAGATTCAGCATGCCCTCGATGCCGGCGCGCTCGTGATCGTGGTCCCCACCGTGAGAACCGTAGAGGAAGGCAAGGCCGGACGGGATTGGACCTATTTCCCGCCCCTTGGGAAGCGCAGCCAAGGCGGCGGCCCCGCCTTCTCTGCCGATTTCTGGGGCACCGTTCCGGGCGGCTATCGCAACACCATCAACGCCAATGTGGTGTTGATCGAGATGATCGAAACCGTCGGTGGCGCCGCGCAGGCTCGCGAGATCGCCGCCATTCCGGGAGTGGATGCGGTGTTTGCGGCCAGCGGAGATCTTGGCAATTTTTCCGGCTACAAACAAGGCGACCCTGATTATGAGCGGCTCATCAACGTGGTGCACGACGCCGCCCTTGCCGCTGGGAAGCGGCTCTGCGGTCCCTTGGCGTGGCGCGACCGCCCCGACTTCACCTGCTTCCAGGCAGGCAGTGAGACCGCGGCCATCGCCCGCGGAGTGGCGGCCGAGCTTGGAAATCTCAAAGACACGCAGGCCAAACCAGAAGTCGGTCCTTATGCCGAGCCTGCTGGGAAACACTAATTTGTAGCGCGGGCCTTAGTCCGCTCCGGACTTCCGGGTCCGGCTCACTCCTGAACGGCGGAGAATTCTTTAATGTCCAGACTCTCTCAATCCATACTCTTTGGTTTGCCGCTCCTTTTTTGCGCGGCGCCGATGAGCGCGCAATCCGGTGCCAAAAACGGCGAATGGCGGACTTACGGCGGCGACCTGGGAAACACGCGTTATTCTCCGCTCGATCAGATCAACGCCTCCAACTTCGATAAGCTCCAGATCGCCTGGCGGTTCAATACTGCCAGCCTGGGGCCTAACCCGGAGTTCAACCTGGAAGCGACTCCGCTGATGGCCCGCGGTATCGTCTACTCGGTAGCCGGTTCGCGTCGCGACGTCGTCGCCCTCGACGCCGCCACCGGCGAACTCCTCTGGATCCACCGCGAGGATGAAGGCCGCCGCGGACAAGCCGCGCCTCGCCGGCTCTCCGGCCGCGGCTTGGCGTATTGGACCGACGGGCGCGAAGAGCGCATCCTCTACGTCACGCCCGGGTATCGCTTGATCGCCCTCGATGCCAAAACCGGTAATCCCATTCCCAGCTTCGGTAACGGCGGCGTGGTGGATCTGAAGACCGATGATGACCAGGACATCGACCTGATCACCGGTGAAGTCGGCTTGCACGCCGCGCCCACCGTCGCGGGTGACACCATCATCGTTGGCGCTGCGCACCTCGCTGGCGGCTCTCCCAAAAGCAGGAAAAATGTAAAAGGATATGTCCGCGGTTTCGACGTTCACAGCGGGAAGCGCCTCTGGATTTTCCATACCATTCCCAAGCCGGGCGAATTCGGCTATAACACCTGGGAAAACGACTCGGCCGATTACACCGGCAACACCGGGGTCTGGGGGCAGATCAGCGTCGATGAAGAACTCGGCATCGCGTACCTGCCCGTGGAGTTGCCGACCGGCGACTACTACGGCGGCCACCGTCCCGGCAATGGTTTGTTCGGCGAAAGCATCGTCGCCGTGGATCTCAAAACCGGCAAGCGCAAATGGCATTACCAGTTGGTCCACCACGGCATCTGGGATTGGGACATTCCCTGCGCGCCCATGCTCGTCGATTTCACCGTCAACGGCCGATTGGTCAAAGCCGTCGCGCAGCCGACCAAGCAATCCGTGCTGTACGTATTCGACCGCGCCACCGGCCAGCCAATCTGGCCCATCGAAGAACGGCCGGTTGCTCAGTCCGATGTTCCCGGCGAGAAAACTTCGCCCACTCAGCCGTTCCCGACCAAGCCTCCGGCCTACGGCCGCACCGGCACCTCCGTCGACGAGCTGATTGATTTCACGCCCGAGCTCCGCGCCGAAGCCGTCAAATTGGCCGCGCGTTATAAGATGGGTCCGCTGTTCACGCCGCCCGTCGTCAGTAAAGTGGATGGCCCTCTCGGTACGTTGGTGGCGGGATGCTGCCAGGGCGGCACAGGCTGGCCCGGCGGATCGTACGACCCGCAGAGCCATCTTCTTTACACCTTTACCTGGGCCAACGTCAGTCCGCTGGGACTCATACCGGCCGACCCCAAGCGATCGGACATGAATTACATCTCCGGTGTGGCCCGGCCCGCAGCCTCCGAACCGCCCGCCGGCAATCGTGGCGGTGCAGGCGGCGAAGGTGGTCCCGCGGGTCTCACTGTCCAAGGACTCCCCCTCTTCAAGCCCCCTTACGGTTCCATCGTCGCCATCAACTTAGACAAAGGCGAGATCGCCTGGAGAGTCGCGCATGGCGAGACCCCGGACAATGTCCGCAACAATCCGGCGCTCAAAGACCTCACGATTCCGCGGACGGGTCGCGGCGGCCTGGTCGGAATTCTGACCACCAGCACTCTCGTCATCGCCGGCGAACGCGGAACCTATACCGACGAACAAGGCCGCAATGCCGCGCGCCTCCGCGCCTACGACAAAGCCACTGGCAAAGAAGTGGGTGCCGTCTTCATGCCCACCGGCCAGACCGGCTCCCCGATGACCTACATGATGAACGGCAAGCAATACATCGTAATCGCCGTCGGCGGTCCCGGCTTCCCCGGCGAACTAGTAGCGTACAAGCTCGCCGAATAACATAGGGAATAGCATAGGGACAGGCGAGACTGTCCCAAGGCGCGTCTTTTGCGCCGCGTGGACAAAAACTAGAAAAACGAAAAACTAGGTAGAAAAAACTAGGGACAGCACCTGGAGTGCGCCCCTAAAGTGAGACACAGAAATCAGGGACAGTTTTACACTGAACGGAGAACTGAACCTGATGAAGAAGAATCGAGTTCTGAGCCCGGCATTTAAGGCGGCGGCGGTCCAGCGGATGCAGGCTGGGGAAAGT
>DASRHD010000216.1:0-2740 GCA_035650695.1 Opitutaceae bacterium | reverse complement strand
ACCAAGCCCATCAGAAACCGGAATGCCTCCGGGTAATAGATCAAATAGTCGTAGTGAAATCGGCGCAAGTAGTCCCGGAACGGGTGCTGAATCGAGGTGCCATGGTCATTCATGTGGAAGAGAAAATGCTCGACGCGTCCGGCAAGGTAGGGGAAGGCGCCACCAGCATGCGGCAAAACGATCTGTAGGTTCGGATACTTATCAAGCGTGCCGGTGTAGATGAATTTACTTGCCAGGAACGTGTGTTCGATGGGCGCGTCGATTCCGGAGCCGAGCGGCGGAGGGCCGGCTGTCCGGTCGCCGCCGAAGGTGTTGACCACGCCATCCAACTGATGAAAGATGATCGGGTAGTTGAGTTCCTGAATGCGCGCAAGCACGGGCGCAAAACGTGGATCGAAAACATAATCGCGCTTTTCTATAGAATCCGGCAGGTGGACGGCCCGCATCCCTGGCTGTCCGGCGAGGCGGTTCAGCTCTTTCAGCGCCAGTTCGGGGTCGCGGATCGGCAGTTCGATGGCTGCGACAAAGCGGTCGGGATATTTCTGGTGAACTTGAACGGCGACATCATTGATGATTTTTGCGAGTTGGGCGCCCTGTTGAGCTGAAGTCCGTTGCCATGGCATGGCGCCGGAAAGGGTGAGGCAATGCATCAGGTCGCCATGCTCGTCCATCCACTGCCGCCGCTTGTCGAGATCGTAATCGAGCGGGTAGGGATTGGCGAGGGGCTGTCCGAAGCCGGCCAAGGCTTTATTGTAAGGCTCGGGAGACCAGTGCGCGTGCATGTCAATCGCCGAGGGCTTACCAATGCCGCCTTTGCCAGGCCGCGCCGCCCACCAGGGAATTCCTTGCGCCGCGGGCGCCTGGGCCGACGCCGGGAGACCACCGAGTATGCTGATCGCGGCAGCAGCGCCGGCTGCATTTCTGATGAAATCACGGCGTCGCGCAATGGATTCTCGCGGCGGCAGTGCTGAATTTTTCATAGTCGATTCCTCGAGGGCCAGTCTTCTATATTTTTGTCTACCGAGCAACGGATCTTGATCTTACAGCATTGCGTGTAGCAGATGATAACGGGGCTGGTCGGTTCGAGGTCACGGCAACCACCCTACCAGCCGGTCGTGGTTTGTTGAACGTTCTTTATTGGCAATTTGCACAATTGCCGTACGGGTCAAATTCCCGCGTGATGCCGCTCAGCGGCAAGACCACGGCTATTTCGGACCTGCTCATCTGACCGAGGAATTCCATCAAACGGGCGCCGGTCGGCTGCCCTTTGGTGGTCGCGGCCTCATTGATGTGGGAGGGAATGACAGTACGAGGCCTCACTAGTTGCCTGACAGCGAAGGCGGCCTCATCCGGCCCCGTAGTCGCCACGTCGCCCATATTGATCACCATGAGGTTGGCGCGATAGTAATCGCGCACGATGGTCTGCATGTCTCCGAAAAGGCCGGTGTCGCCGGTCAGATATACGGTTAGGCCACTGGTGAACTTTAGGACATAGCCGCTTTCCGGGCCGCCATAAGCGGCGGTACCAGGGGCGACACCGGGCGAATCCGTGAGAGTGGCCGGGATGCCGTTGCTGTGAAGAGCGGGGACGACGGCGATTTTTACTCCGGCGGACGCGCCGTTCAATCTGGCAGTGACGCTTCCTCCAGGACGCAAGGCTTCGGTGCATGGCGTGGTACGAGGAACAACCTGCTCGTTGTTAAGACCGTTGGCGTCACACGTGGCCGTTGAGGATGCGCCCGTAACGTCCTGGATCTTGCGGCCTAGATAAGCTGCAAGCTCTCCGCCCACAAAGATGGCCGAGGCTTTGGCAGCGGCAATCATTGCAAAGTTGGAATTCGGAGTGGCGGGGGTAGTGCCGGGGCTGGCGCATGTGCCTGGGGAAGAAGGGTTCGGAATGGCGTCACCGATGTGATCGGTGTGGGCGTGGGATAGCAGCATGACATGAACGTCGCCAAGCCGAGCGTCAGTCCCGCCCGCTATGGTCCTGCCGGGGTCGTAAAGCACGCGCACCCCGGTCGGATCTTCAAATAGAATGGCGCGGTCGTTGCGGCAAAACTCCCCATCTTGGCTACCGAGGGGCGTGACCTTTACGGTGGGTCCTCCGCTGGCCACTGGCGGCCGCCGGGTTGGACCGATTTGACACTGGACCGATCCGACGCTCAGATCGACGAATACAAGTGTCACGACAATAATCCAAATACGCTTGTGCATTTCTCCCCCTCATCCGCGAGATGCCGCATGGCCACGGCTAAACCAGACTATTTTATTACCGGGGCGGGTGGTAGCGGCGAGCGGCCGGCTACCTGGAATCGACTGAGTGGTTGTACAACGTGAGTTAATCTGCTTCGACGAGCGCGGCGAGCTTCGAGAGCGACGACTGCCAGCCGGCCTCGTTGTCGGCGGGCGGCACGCCGGGCGGTAGCTGGTCGTGCACGGCGACCAGATCGGTGCCGCCGTCTGCATCGGCGAGCGTGATGGTTATCCTCATCTCGCCGCGCAGAGCCGGATCTGTCGTCTCGAACTCGACGACTTCGACAACCTGCTCGTTTTCGACCAGCTTCACGAAGCGTCCGTGGTATGTGTCGGTATGGGCGGTGGTTTTGCCTTTTTCAGCCGGCGCGTCGTAGGTGAGCGAGATCCGGAATGAGCCACCTTCGCGAGGGTCAAATGCATGCACGTGGCTGGTCATGCCGGCCGGCACCATCCACGTGGCCACCGCTTGCGCATCGACAAGCGC
>DASRHD010000215.1:0-6776 GCA_035650695.1 Opitutaceae bacterium | reverse complement strand
TAGCCCATGTGCATGACCGAGCTATAGCCGACCAGTTGCTTGAGGTCGCGCTGCGCCAGGGTGATGAGGCCGACCACCACGACGTTGCCCAGGGCCAGCCACGCCAGCACGTGCGACCATTCGCGCGCCCCGCCGGGCAGCAGCGGCAGGGCGATCTGGAGCAGGCCGTAGAGGCCGAATTTCTTCAGCACGCCGGCGTGCAGCATTGCCGCCGAGCTGGGCGCGGCGCCGTAGCCGAGCGGCGCCCAGGTGTGCAATGGCCAAAGCGAAACAAGGATACCGAAGCCGAAAAGAAGCAGGCCGAAAATCTCACGCTGGGCCGAAAGCCGTATCGGTTCCTGCGCGATGATCTCGCGCAGCGCGACAAGGTCGAAGCTCTCCGCCCCGCTTTTCCAGTAAAGCGCGATCAGGCCGATGAGCGAAAGCATGGCGCCGACCGTGAGATAGATCGTCATCTTCATCGCCGCGTACGAACGGTCGCGCCCGCCCCAGACGCCGACCATGATGAACGTCGGTATGAGCGCGAGCTCGTGAAAAAAATAAAAGAAGAAAACATCCACGCTCGCGAACACGCCCATCAACCCACCCTGCATGATGAGCAGAAGCATGAGGTAGATTTTCAGCCGCTCCGCGGTCGACTGGATGGCGTAGAGTCCGGCCGCCAGGCCGACCACGCCGGCGAGGACGAAGAGCGGCAGCGAGATGCCGTTGAGCCCGAGCGAAAGATTGATGCCGAGCGACGTCAGCCCGGTGTTGTAAGTCGAATAAAACGCATAACCGTGCAGCGTCGGCGCCCCGGCGAACCGGCTCCATAACCACAGCGCGATGGCCGCCGGCACGCCAAATCCGACATAGGCCAGCAGCACCGACCAACGCTTGGGCAGGCCGAGCGCAATGGCCAGTGCCACGACCAGCGGGGTCGCGACGGCAAGGAGCAGCGGGTCGATTGAATTCATGGAAGATTAGAAAGCCCAGCCGGCGGCAAAGCCCCAGAGCAGGACAACGCCGATGAGGAACCAGTAAACGTAGGCGCTCAGCCGTCCGGTGTGCAGCGCGCGCGCGCCGAGGCCGACCAGTCCAACCACGCCCGCCAGCCCGCGGATGATGAGACCGGCCAGGAAAATCTGCTCGAGAAAATTGAGCAGCATGGCGAAACGCTGCTGGATTTTGGCGACGTAATAATTGTAGGCCTCGTCGATGAAGAGCTTCGAGGCCAGCAGCGCGAAGAGGCCGGGCGATTTCTGCTCCAACGTGTCGGTTGCGGAAGACTGGTAGAAAACCAGCGCCGCACCCGCGCCGATGATGAAGATCACCAGGCTTTGGACAACCGCCTTGGAAAATTCGACGTGCGGAACCAGCGAAAGAATACCGGTGAAATTATGACCGTAGATCACGGTGAAACCGCCCACAACCGAAAGCGCGGCCAAAATAACCAATGGCAGTCCCATCGTGATGCCGACCTCATGCGCATGCCCGGCGGATTCGCTGCGCGGCGCGCCCAAAAAGACCAGCTTCCACAGTCGGATCATATAGAATGCCGTGAGCACAGCGGTGAACGCGAGAATGCCAAAAACAAAGTGATTCTTCTCCAAGGCCAGGTCGAGAATCGCATCCTTGGACCAGAATCCGGCGAAAGGTGGAAGACCCGAAATGGCCAGCACGGCGATGGTAAAGGTGAGGAACGTCAGCGGCAGCTTTTTGCGCAGTCCGCCCATGGCGAAAATATCCTGCTCATGGTGGCAGGCGTGGATGACCGCACCAGAGCCGAGGAAGAGCAGCGCCTTGAAAAAGGCATGCGTGGTGAGATGGAACATCGCTGCACCGACGCCGGATGCGATTTCCATTCCAACATGGAATGACGTAGATGATAGCGAACCGTTGGAGAGAATAACAGGAGGAGCCGGGCTATATACTAATCTGGATCCCAAGCCGAATGCCGCGACCATGTAGCCGAGCTGCGAGAGCGTGGAGTAAGCCAGGACTTTCTTGATGTCGCGCTGGGCGACGGCGCAGAACGCGGCGTAGACCGCAGTGATCACGCCGATCCACATCACGACATTGAGCGCGACCGGGGGCGCGGCGGCGAACAGCGGCTCGATCCGGCAAAGCATGTAGATGCCCGCCGCGACCATGGTGGCGGCGTGGATGAGCGCGGAGACCGGTGTGGGGCCCTCCATCGCGTCCGGCAGCCAGACGTGCAGCGGCATTTGCGCCGACTTGCCGACCGCGCCACAGAAAAGCAGCAGCGGAATGGCCGCGGTAATGGTTGCGCCGCCGTGAAGCTTCACCGCGAGCTCGGTGAGGTCGACCGTGCCAAGCGTCCAGTAGCAGGCGATGATGCCGAGGAGAAAGCCGAAGTCACCCACCCGGTTGACGATGAAGGCCTTTTTCGCCGCGTCCGACGGCGCTTCACGTTCGTGCCAGTGGTTGATGAGCAGCCAGGAGCTGAAGCCGACCAGCTCCCAGAAGATGAACATCATGAAAAGGTTGTCGGCCAGGACAATACCGATCATCGAAAACATGAAGACCGACAGGCCGGCGAAATAGCGGGCGCGCGCCGGGTCGTCGCGCATGTAGCCGAGGGAGAAGACATGGACGCACCAGCCGACCAGCGCGACGATGAAGAGCATGAGTGCGGCGAGATCGTCGAACTTGAAACCGAGCGAGACGGCGAAATCGCCGAAGCGCAGCCATTCGGTCGAGGCGGGAAAGTCGCGCAGCCCACGGAAGATGAGATGGCCGGCGATAAGCGCGATGCCGGTGGCGGCCGCGATAGAAATCCACGCAGCCAGCGCGCCGCGCCGGCGCAGAAAAAGCGCGATCAGCGCCGCCGAGGCGAGCGGCAGCAAAAGCATGAGCGTGGCGAGTTGGGCGGGCGTCATGGGCGGCAAAAGTAGCGGGGAGACAGGAGCGAGGAGCGAGAAGCAAGCACAACGCAGATGTAATACTCGCTACCCCCTACTCGATGCTCTCTGCCCATTTTTTTCATGCTGGTTTCCGGCTTAATTTTTCAGCGAGTTGAGTTCGTCCACCTGCACGGTCTGGCGCCGGCGGTAGAGCGCGACAATGATGGCGAGGCCGACCGCGACCTCGGCGGCGGCGACGGTAAGGATGAAGAAGACAAAGATGTCGCCGTCGAGAATGCCGTTGAAGCGTGAAAAGGCGACGAGGGCGAGGGTTGCGGCCACGAGCATCAGCTCGAGGCACATGTAGATGACGAGGGTGTTCTTGCGGAGCAGGACGCCGAAGAAACCGATGGCGAAAAGCAAGGCGCTCAAGCCGATGTATTCGTTCAAGCCGGTCATTTCACGTCCTCCAGGCTTTCAAATTTCTTGCAGAGCACAATGACACCGAGCATGGCGATGAGCAGGAGGAAGCCGATGATTTCGACCGGCAGCAGATAGGTTGTGAACAGCAGCTCGGCGTAGCTTTTCAGCACCGAACCAACCGGGGCGGCCGCGGCCGGCGGCGGCGAAGCAGACAGCTGGCCGCGGGTGAGAAGCATGCTAATCCCGCCGGCGAGCAGCGCCAGGCCGGCCAGGCTGGCGATCAGGGAGACGAGCTTGAACGGACGCTTCTGGTCGGCGCGAACGTCGAGCAGCATGATGATGAAAAGAAAAAGCGCGACGACCGCGCCGGCGTAGACCAAGACGAGCAGCACGGCGAGAAGGTAGGCGTTGAGCAGGGCAAAAAGGACGGCCACGCCGACAAGGCTGAGGAGCAGGCAGAGCGCGGCGTTGACGGCGTTGCGGTTGAGCACGACGCCCAGCGCGCAAAAGACGGTGAAGGCTGCGGTGATGTAGAAAAGAAGGTCGGCCATCAGCGAAAGGTTAGGAGTTGGACGATCGGGTCCGGGGCTGACAACGCTCTAGTGGGGCGCGTGGGCGGCCGCCTCCTCCGCCGCCTTTTTCTTGTCCCATTTGAAATGCCGGTCGGGCAGCGTGCCGCCCATCTCGAAGAGCCGGTCCTTGCGGTTGACCATCTCCTCCCGGCTGTATCCAGACATTGAATACTGGTTTTGAAGGAAGATTGCCTCCTCCGGGCAGACCTCCTCGCACAGACCGCAATAAATGCAGCGGAGCATGTCGATGTCGAAGGCCTGCGGCCCCTTCTCCACATGGCGGGTCGGCGCATCCTCGGGAATCTCGCCCGGCGTGATGCGGATGGCCTTGGGCGGACAGACGAATTCGCAGAGCTGGCAGGACACGCATTTCTCCCGGCCGTGCGGATCCTTCACCAAGGTGGGCGCGCCGCGGTAGCGGGGCGGAATGGCCGGGCGCTGCTCGGGATACTCCAGCGTGTCTTTCGGCGCGACGAGGTGCTTGAAGGTGATTTTCAGCCCGCCGAGAATCTGCGGCAGATAAGTGCGCTCGGCGAGGGTGAGCGGCTTGCGTTCGACGTGAATGACGGCCATGGCGGAAATCAGTTTAATTGAACCACGAAGGCACAGAGCGCACGGAGGAAATGTTCTGTGAATTCAAAATCATGTCTCTGTGGTTAATTTATCTTTGGATGATCGCGATGCCGATGGCATAAGCGATAAGGTTGGCGATGGCGAGGGGCAGCAGCTTCTGCCAGCCGATCTTCATCACCTGGTCGTAACGGAAACGCGGGAGCGTCCAGCGCACCCACATGAAAAGAAAGATGAAGGCGATGACCTTGCCGACGAAGATGGCAACGGCGAGGAGGGCGCCGAGCCAGGCGGGCAGGCCGGCGATGAGCGGCGCGAGCGGCACCCAGGGGAGCGGATTCCAGCCGCCGAGAAAAAGGAGCACAAACACGCCCGAGCCGACGATCATGTGGGCATATTCGGCGACGAAGAAGAGCGACCATTTGAATTCGCCGTATTCGGTGTGAAATCCGCCGACCAGGTCGGCTTCCGATTCCGGCATGTCGAACGGCTGGCGGTTGGTCTCGGCAAAGAGCGAGATCAAAAAAATAAAGGCGGAGACCGGCATCAAAAAGATGAACCACATGCCGCCCCAGAAACCCGGCAGCACCTGCTGCTGGACGACATCGAACAGCCCGAGCGTGCCGCGGCTGTCGGGCGCATTGACCCAGAGAAAAACGGGCAGCACGGACAGCGCCATAGAGAGCTCGTAGGAAATGAGCTGGGCGGAGGCGCGCACGCCGCCGAGGAAGGGATATTTCGAATTCGAGGCCCAGCCGGCGAGGATGATGGAATAAACGCCGAGGGAGGAGACGGCGAAAACCGCGAGGATGCCGACGTCGACGTTGGCCAGCGCGAGCGGCCGAAGGGTGTGCGCGGCGGCATCCCAGTAGGCGCCGAACGGCACCACCGTGATGGTGGTGAGCGCAGGGATGAGGGCGATGACCGGCGCGAGCAGGTAATAAAAGCGGTTCACGTGCGCCGGCGTGACGTTTTCCTTGAAAACGAACTTGCCGCCGTCGGCCATGAGGTGGAAGACGCCAAGCCGCTGGAGAAATTTTCCCAGGAAAGGAATCCAGGCGACCCATGGCACGGTGGCGCGGTTGGGGCCGGGCCGGCCCTGGATCCAGGCGGAGACTTTGCGCTCGGCCATGGAACAGGCGCCGGCGAAGGGGATGATGACCGCGATGACTGCCGCGCCCTTGATGGCGGATTGGAGCCAGAGCGGAAGATGGAGCCAGAACGTGATCATGGCGTGGCGGCCGCGGCGGCCGGTTTGTAGTGCAGCGCCGGACCCTCGGCAAAAGGCAGGCCGGCCCACGGAGCCGAATCGAGCACGAGCCCGGTGGCGGGCAGATTGGCAAAGGTGATGGCGGCGAACTGCGGAATCTCGGCGGCGAGCGCCATCCAGAGCGCGGGAATGGCGGCGGACAGGGCTGGTCCGCCAACCGCCGCGACAAGCTTAGCGAGCACGATGAGATCGTCGGTCGCGCCGATTCGCCCCGGCACGGCCTGGTGAAACTTCTGCAGGCGGAACTGCTGGTTGATGAAGGTGCCGCTTTTTTCGAAGATCGTGAGCGTGGGGAGCAATACCGCGGCGGCCGCACTGGTGGCATTGGCATGCGTGCCGAGGTAAATGATGCGGATTTTCGCCAGCTGCGCCTCGGTCAGGCCGGCGGCGGCCAGATCCTCCCCGATGGAGACAACGGTCTTGATTTCGCCGGCGTCGATTTTCGCCGCGAGTGCGGTGAGCTGCGCGGCGGGCAACTCCTTGATCAAGCCGGTGACGAGCGCGCCGCGAACGTTCGGGTTGCGGTCGGCGGAAAGAAGGATGCCGTCGCCCCGCCCCATCCGGCCGACCAGCCAGGCCGGCGCGTCGAGCGCGGCGCCCAGTTTTCCGGCGAGGAACTGTTCCTCGACCGAACTGCGGCCGGAGCCGACGATGGCGGCGGCGCCTTCTTTGAGGATTTGCGCGGCGGCGTTGACCGCCATGTCCAGGCTGCTGTCGAGGCCGTTGACCTTGATCGCGGCAAGGCGGTCGTCGGCGCGGACCTGCTTGTAAAGCTCGCGGCCGCTGTCCGGCATCCAGGTGTCGTTGACCTCATCGTTGCGGCGCGGCGTGATACGGTAGATCACACCCTCGCGCGACCAGACGACGGTGTTGCAGCCGACGGAGGACTCGGGATCGATGCTGTCGGTCTGCTTGAGGAACCAGACGCGCATCTTGAAACGAAAATCCGTCGAAGTCAGTGCGCCGACCGGACAGATGTCCACGGTGTTGAGCGAGTAATTGTTCTCGAGTTTTTTTCCGGGATAACACGTGAGCGTGGAGTAACTGCCGCGATCGATGAACCCGAGCACATCGTCCTTGGCAACCTCTTGGGAA
>DASRHD010000214.1:0-4154 GCA_035650695.1 Opitutaceae bacterium | reverse complement strand
CCGTCTATGTAATCTACATGGTCAGCCTTTCCCCCGGCCTGACCCTGGCCTGTCTCGCGACCACGCCGCTCCTCTGGATCATGGCGGCGTGGTTTTCCCGACTGATCCAACCGCGTTACGCCCGCAACCGCGAACTGGTCGAAGTCATGGTGCAGAACCTGGCCGAGAGCATCCAGGGCATCGCCGTGACCAAGGCCTTCGGCCGCGAAGCGGAGGACCGGGCGAAGTTTGAACGCAGCAACCGCGCCGTCTACGACCAGCAACGCGGCATTTTCTGGCGGGTCAGCTTTTTTTCGCCCGCCATCGCCTTTCTCACCCGCATCAACACCATGGTCCTGCTCGGCTACGGCGGCTGGCTCGTCGCCCGCGACCGGCTGCCGCTCGGCGCCGGCCTCGTCGTCTTCGCCGGCCTGCTCGACCAGTTTTCCGGGCAGGTCAACAACGTCGCCAGCATCGTCAACAGCGTCCAGCAGTCATTGATCGGCGCACGCCGCGTCTTTGAAATTCTCGACGCCCCGGTCGAGGTCCAGAGCGCGCCCGAGGCCGTCCGCCGCGCCCGGTTCGACGGCGCGGTCTCCTTCGAGGACGTGACTTTTTCCTATCTTGGAATCGACCCGGTCCTGCGCGGAATCGATCTGGAGGTGAAACCGGGCCAGTGCGTCGCCATCCTCGGCGCGACCGGCGCGGGCAAGAGCGTGCTGATGAGTTTGATTCCGCGCTTTTTCGATCCCACCGGCGGCCGCGTCCTGATCGACGGGATCGATGCGCGCCGGCTGCACCTCGACGATCTTCGCCGCAACATCGGTCTGGTTTTCCAGGAAAGTTTTCTCTTCAGCAACACGGTGGCGGCCAACATCGCCTTTGGTCATCCCACCGCCACCCACGAGCAAATCGAAAAGGCCGCCCGCATCGCCGCCGCCCACGATTTCATCGTGAAGCTGCCGCAGGGCTACGACACCATCATCAGCGAGAGCGGCCAGAGCCTTTCCGGCGGGCAGCGCCAGCGCCTCGCCATCGCCCGGGCCGTCCTGCTCGAGCCCGCCATCCTTCTGCTCGACGATCCGACCGCAGCAATCGACTCCGAGACCGAGCACGAAATCTTTGAGGCGTTCGATCGCGCCATCGCCGGCCGCACCACCCTGATCGTCGCGCACCGCCTGAGCACGCTGCGCCGCGCCGATTTCGTCATTGTCATGGACCGGGGCCGGATCGTGCAGCGGGGCACGCATGATGAATTGATCAAGGTTCCCGGCCCCTATCTCAGCGTGGCCAATCTGCAGCTGGTGGACAATCGCGAGCTGCAGGTCGAAACCGAAAGCCGGGGGACGTCATGAATCCGGGCCTGACCGATCCGAATCCCGCCGGCCGCCGGCCGCTCATGCTGGTGCATCGCATGCGCGATGACGACGACATTGACCTGCTCAAGCCGCTCGATTGGGGCCTGATCCGGCGCCTTTTCGGCTACACCCGGTCAATCGCGGCGAAACGCAACTGGCTCATATTCCTTACCGCCGTGCGCTCGGCCCAGCTGCCCGCCCTGGTCTGGGTCTCCAGCCTGATCATCGGCGAAATCATCGCGCGCTTCACCCACCAGACCGCAGCCGAGCGCGACCTCTCCCTGCTCTGGCGGGCGATCGCGGGCTACGGCATCCTCGCCGTGATCACCGACGCGATGTTTCATTTTCGCGCCCGGCTGGCGCTGGAGGTGGGCGAGACGGTGGTGAGCAACCTCCGCAGCGACGTCTTCGCCAGCATGCAGCGCATGCCGATGGCTTTTTTTCACCGCACGAAACTGGGCAGCATTATCAGCCGCGTCACCTCCGACATCGAGGCGCTGCGTGTCGGCATTCAGGACTCCTTCTTCATCACCATCGTCCAGGCCGGACAGATGTTTTTTGCCGCCGGCGTCATGGCCTGCCGCGACGGGGCGATGTTTCTCATCGTCCTCGGGATGGCGCCGGTGCTGTGGACGATCAACCGCCATTTCCGGGTCAAGCTCAGCCGCTACTCCCGCGCTTCCCAGGAAAGTTTCAGCCGTGTCACCGCCACGCTGGCGGAATCGGTCAACGGCATCCGCGTGACCCAGGGCTTTGTCCGGCAGCGGACCAACGCCGGGCTGTTCCGCAGCCTGCTCGCCGACCATTCGCGCTACAGCGTCGATCTCGCCCGCACGTCCGGCATCCTCGTCCCGCTGCTCGAGCTCAACAGCCAGTTTTTCATCGCCATCCTCCTCCTCCTGGGCGGCTGGCGGACGATGCACGGCTACATGCAGGTCTCCGACCTGATCCTGTTTTTTCTCATGGCCAACCAGTTTTTCGCGCCGATCCAGAACATTGGCATCCAGTACAACCAGGCGCTCATCGCCATGGCCGGGGCGGAGCGCGTCTTCCGCCTTGTCGATGTGAAACCGGACTGGACGGACGACCCGGCGGCGGTGCCGCTGCCCGATCCCAGAAAAGTTCAAGGTTCAGCGTTCAGTGTTCAAGGATCGGCAAAAACAACCTTGAACCTTGAACCGGAGACCTTGAACCGCGCCCATGGCGTGCGGGTGGAGTTTCGGCGCGTCAGCTTCGGCTACGATCCGTCCCGGCTCGTCCTGCACGACGTCGATTTCACTGCCAAGCCGGGCCAGACGATCGCCCTGGTCGGCCACACCGGCAGCGGCAAGAGCTCGATCATCAACCTGGTGGCGAAATTCTACCTGCCGACGCAGGGCGAGGTGATGATCGACGGCCGCGAAATCCGCACCCTCACCAGCCATTCGCTCCACCGCCAGATGGGCATGGTGCAGCAGCAGAATTTTCTCTTCAGCGGCACCGTGCTCGACAACATCCGCCTGAGCAAGCCGGAGGCGGACGAGGACGAGGTGCGGGCGGCGGCGCGCCAGCTCGATTGCCTCGATCTGCTCGAGGCCCTGCCGCACGGATTGCGAACGGAGATCGGCGAAAAAGGCGCGGGACTTTCCGTCGGCCAGCGCCAGCTCATTTGCTTCACCCGCGCGCTCCTGGCCGACCCGCGCCTGGTCATTCTCGACGAGGCGACGAGCTCGATCGACGCCCTGACGGAGTCGCGGCTGCAGCGGGCCTTGTCCGTGTTGTTGCGCGGCCGGACGAGCTTTGTCGTGGCGCACCGGCTCTCGACCATCCGCCACGCCGATCTGGTTTTGGTGCTCGATCAAGGGCGGATCATCGAGCGCGGCACACACACGCAACTGCTCGCCCAGCGTGGACATTACGCCGCGCTTTACCGCCAGTTCGTGCAAATTGACGACCGCGGTTGAGGAACCGACTTTCGCAAGTCGCGATTTTTCCCTCGACGCTGCGCAATTTTCTTTTAGGCAGGAGTTAGGTTTTCCCTCTAGAACAACGTTGCTTCCGGAGGAAAGCGCCCTAAATCCACACTCACCATGGCTAAAAAATCAGCTCGTAAACCGAATGCAAAATTCATGGCGCCGGTCACCCCGGATGCCACCCTCGCCGCCGTTGTCGGCTCCTCGCCGCTTCCGCGCACAGAGCTCACCAAGAAGCTCTGGGCCTACATCAAGAAAAATGGTCTGCAGGACAAGTCCAAGCGGACGCAGATCAATGCTGACGACAAACTCAAGGCCGTGTTCAACGGCAAGAACAGCGTCAGCATGTTCGAAATGACCAAGCTGGTCTCCGGCCACGTCAGCTAACGCGACCCTTTCAGCCCGAACGCCGCCGCCGGATTCTCCGCGGCGGCGTTTTTGTTTGCCGGCATTTCCCCATGGCTGTTTCTCCTCCGTCCCTCCGCTTCAAGGCCGTGCTCATGCTCTTGGTCGCCAACGCCTTCTGGGGCCTTAGCTTTCCGCTCAACAAGGCGATTGTCTTCATGCACGAGCGCCTTCTCGGCCACGGCGGCGGCTGGTTTGTCACCGCCCAGACGGTCTGGCCGCGGTTTGTCCTCGCCTTGGTCGTGATGAGCGCGCTCAACCTCCGCACCCTGCGCACGCTCACGCGCGGCGAGTGGCGGCAGGGCCTGGTGCTGGGACTGTTCTCCATCACGGGATTGTTTTTCCAGATTGACGGTCTGCGATTCACCGCCGCCTCGACCTCCGCCTTCCTCACCCAATTTTATGTCATCATGATTCCGCTCTGGCTGGCGTGGCGGCAGCGGCGCAATCCCGGCGGGCT
>DASRHD010000213.1:0-11311 GCA_035650695.1 Opitutaceae bacterium | reverse complement strand
AGCGACGCGTTCGAGCAGTTCGGCGAATTCGAGATGACAACCGTGGATGTCGCCGATGGCGATAATGCGTCCGTTCATGCAGAGTGGGTGCGATGAAATTTGCTAGCGTCGGCCCGCCGGGCAAGTAAACAAACCTTATGGAATTAAATTTGCAGCCGCGGGCCCATGCCTGCCTTGTCTCCGGCCGGCCGTTTACCGAGGGCGAACGCGTTGTCAGTTTTCTCGTGCGCGGCGCGGACGGCGCCCTTTCGCGCTGCGACGTGCTGGCGGAGCGCGCCGCCGAATTCTCGCCCCCCGGTTTTGTCGTTTGCCGCTGGGCGCGGATTTTTAAGCCGGAGGCCAAGGAGGCAAATGCCGAGCGGGCGCTCAAGTTCACCGCGGAGAATCTTTTTCTCACCCTGGCCGATCCGGCGACCGAGCCGTCGGCGGAAAATGTCCGCCTCATCCAGTTCCTAGCCCTCATGCTCGAGCGCAAAAAACTGCTGCGGGCGCGGGGTCGCAGCCCCGACGGCGTCCGCACCACCTTCGAGCACCTCCGGACCAAGCAGCTTTACGAGGTGCCGGCGGGCGACCTGACGCCTGAATTTTTCGCCGCCATCCAGGTGCAGCTCGGTGCACTGGTGGGCGCGCCGAAAGCAAAAGAGCCGCCGGCGGGCACCCCTCCCGCCGCCGGATAGGTTCAACCCGTTTCGCCGGTAAAGGCGGCGACCGAACCCGGCGTCAACTTCATCAGCTCGAGCGCATTGAAAGGGGCGCGGGTGTTGAGATCGTTGTTGAAATAGACGAAAGCCGGCCGGTTGGCGTCGGCTAGGGCGCGCGCCCAGGGCTTGAGCTCCGCCGTGGTGTAGTTGTGCGACGGGCCGTCCTTCAGACCATGGAAGCGCAAATAGATAAAATCCGCGGTCAGTGTTTGATCGACCGGCATGCGTTGCGAGCTCAGCCAGACATGGGCCGCGCCGTGCTTCTTGAGCAGGGCGAAGACGTCCGGCTGCAGCCAGGACGGATGGCGAAACTCCACTGCGTGACGGTGCCGGTCGGGCAGGAGGTCGAGAAAACCGGCAAGGCGGTCGTGGTTTTCCGGCGAGAATCTAAAACTCGGCGGCAGCTGCCAGAGAACCGGCCCGAGACGGGTTTTGAGGCCGTCGATCAGGCGAAAATACTCCTGAAGGGCGGGCTCCGTCTCGGCCAGCCGCTTCACATGGGTGATGTAACGGCTGCCTTTGACCGCGAAAAGAAATCCTGCTGGCGCTTTTTTATGCCAACCCCTGACCATGGCTGGCGTCGGCAGGCGGTAGAACGTGGCGTTGATCTCCACGGTGGGGAACCGCTGGACGTAGAAAAGAAACTGGTCCTTTTTCGGCCAGTCTGCGGGATAAAAGTGCTCTGCCCACTCCTTGTAAACCCAGCCACTCGTGCCGATCCAGATCTTACCCGCCCGCTTCGCCATGGAGCGGACAGACCGCCTAAAGCTCTTCAGGTTCGATCACCAGGCATGGCCGCTCGGCGGAAAGAACGGTTCCAGGCGTAATTCCGTAATGCCATGCTTACCTCCCCATTGAAGGTCGCACCGGCGGTTTGTAACGCATTATATTACAAACGGACAGGGGGCCGGCCAGCTGGTCGGATCGAGAAAATACGCTAGCGCCGGACGGGCACGCCGTGGGCGGCGAGAAAATCCTTCACTTGCGGCACGGTGAAGGTGCCAAAGTGAAACAGGCTGGCGGCGAGCACCGCGCTGGCGTGGCCGCGGTCCAGCACTTCGGCAAAATGATCGAGCTGACCGGCGCCGCCGCTGGCGATGACGGGCACCTCCACGGCATCGCTCACCGCGCGGGTGAGTTCGAGGTCGTAGCCGGCCTGGGTGCCGTCCTGGTCCATGGAGGTGAGGAGGATTTCACCCGCGCCCAGCGCCACGCCGCGTCGCGCCCAGTCCACCGCGTCGAGCTCGGTCGGGTTGCGCCCGCCGTGGGTGTAGACCCGCCACGACTTGCCGTCGCGCCGGGCGTCGATGGCCAGCACGATGCACTGGTTGCCAAACTTGCGCGCGCTGTCGGCGACGAGTTGCGGCTGCTGGATTGCCGCGGTGTTGAGCGAGACCTTGTCGGCGCCGGCGTTGAGCATGGCGCGGATGTCGTCCACCGTGCGCAGGCCGCCGCCGACGGTGAGCGGCATGAAGCACTGCTCGGCGGTGCGCGCCACGACGTCATACATGATGGCGCGGTTGTCGCTCGAGGCGGTGATATCGAGAAAAACCAGCTCGTCCGCGCCCTGGGCGTCGTAAGCGCGGGCGGCCTCGACCGGATCGCCGGCGTCGCGCAGTTCCTGAAACTTCACGCCCTTGACCACGCGACCGGCGGTGACGTCAAGACAGGGAATGATTCGGCGGGAAAGCATGGTTCAAGGTTCGGTGTTCAAGATTTGACGTTCCCGGCAGCGATACAAACCTTGCGCATGGAACGGTTGAACCTATCCCTCGACGCCGGCGATATCGGGATCGAACTCCACCGCCAGCCGATAAACCTGACCGGGACGCATGACCAGGGGGTGGTCGCGCACCAGCATCTGCAGGTAGTGGATCTTGCCGTAATTGGTGCGATAGGAGGCGTCGGCCGTGACGACCTCGGTCTCCTGCCAGGCGGCCTGGAAGTCGTTCTTCAGCACGCCGCAGCGATGACCGGCCGCGCCGAGAACGGGTGAGCCGCCAACGCGGTATTTCGAATGGGGCGAGGCGATGACCAGGGCATAGCGGAACTTGTCGAGTGTCACCTGCTGCTTCACCGTATAGGCGAACTCGCAGGAGATCTTTGCCCCGGAAAAATTCCACTGCACCTTCGCGTTGCCGAGATTCTTGACGATTTCCTCCTTGGTCGAGATCAGCTCTGGCTGCTCGTAGCGGAAATAAAGGCTGTTGCGCAGACCGAGCCCGGTGACGCAGTTCTTGCCATAAAAGGCCGGGAGGGTGACGTGCTCGCCGAAGGTGAGCTCGGGCAGCATCACCGGGAGGTAGACGTTGTTCGGCCAGTCGAACACGCCGGGGCAGTGGGGGAAGGCCAGGGAATCGGCGGTGAGGGTGGTGCCGCTGCTGACGAGCGGAAGCTGGAAATGCAGGCCGCTCGCGGCATCGCGATAGAGGAAGAGGCCCTGCTCCTTGCGGTTGCTCTTGTCGAAAATGACGAAGCGGCCGACGGTCCTCGCCGGCTCGGCCGGGCGGGCGGTGCCGGACGGCATCTGCACGGTCTTGGCCAGGCGCGCCCACTGGCAGAGATAGCGCGCGGCATCGAAGTTGGCCATGCGCGTGGTATGCGTGGTATAGGCGGTGCGTTCGGTGTCGCGCAGATCGAGGAAGCCGTGCTCCTGGTCGAGATAGGTTTGGTAGAAAAAGAGGAACAGCCGGCGGAGGAGGTCGAAATACTTCGGCTTCTGGTCGTCGGCGATCCAGCCGTCGCGCAGGCCCTGGAGGATGAGGCTGATGCAGTGCATCTGGCCATAGGCGCCGGCGGCGCGGCCGAAGGCCCAGCCGAGCCCGTCGGCACGGACGAGGTCGGGCATGAGCTTGATGTATTTCTCGGCGTAGGTGCGGAGAGTGGGGAGCTTGCGGTCGCGCACGCCGGGATTGGAATGGAGCTGGAGGGCGGAGCGGATGAAGGCGAACGTCATCACGCCGTAGAGATTGAAGTTGCCGCCAAAACCGTGCGCGGCGTCATCGAAAAAGCCGGTCGAACTGGTGGCGTTGATCCGCTCGACGAGGCGCTCGATCAGCCGCGAGGTCTCATCTTTTTTCAAAAGGCCGAAGCTGAAGCGGGCCACGGCCTTGGCGACGTTGAACGCCTGCCAGTGATTGTCGTAATCGCTGCGGTGGAGGAGGGCCTTGTCGATGCGCAGCTTGGTTTCGTCGACGAGGCGTTCCCAGACGGGATTGCGCTCCTTCGACGGACTGAAGGCGAGCAGGCCGAGCGAGGCATAGGCCAGGCCGTTTTCCGCCGCCGGCTCAGTGAACATCTGCGCGGTGATGCAGCGGGCGGCGAGGTCGACCAGATCGTAGTTCTTCAGCGTGGCCTCGCCCGTGCCGCGATAATATTCGCCGAGCGCGAAGGCGACGTGACCGGGCTCATCGGGACGGGACTGTTCCCCGGAAATGGGAAGAAGGGTGCCGTCAGGCTGTATGGCGTCGAGATTGTGGCCCAGCATCGAACGGGCCATGTCCAGACATTGCTCGGAAAAACTATGCATCAGAAGGAGTTTGCGGCTTCGCTGTCCGCCGGCGCACCGCGCGCGCGACGGAACGGAAAGTTCTGTCAGAAACTTCCGCCCCGGCGCAAGAGGGAAAGTTGGCGAAAGCGCCCCGCAGGCCTGCCGTCTGCTCCATCCCGCGGATGGCGCCCTCCGGCCTGTTTTATTCCGGCCGGCCTCAACGCGCGATCAGCTTGAGGAATTCGTCGTTGGTCTTGGTCTTGGAAAGGCGGGCGATCATCGTCTCGGTTGCTTCCTCGATCTTTTGCGAGACGAGGGCGCGGCGGAAGAAATGGATGCCTTCGAGCTTCTTGGCGTCGATCAGGAGCTCTTCCTTGCGGGTGCCGGAGGAGGCGATGTTGATGGCGGGCCAAAGGCGCATCTCGGCGCACTTGCGGTCGAGCACGAGCTCCATGTTGCCGGTGCCCTTGAATTCCTGGAAAATGATGTCGTCCATCCGGCTGCCGGTCTCGACCAGGACGCTGGCGATGATGGTGAGGGAGCCGGCCTCCTCGGTCTTGCGCGCGGCGGCGAAGAGCTGGCGCGGTTTTTCCAGGGCGCGGACATCGAGGCCGCCGGAACCGGTGCGGCCGCTGTTGCGCGCGGTGTTGTGCGCGCGGGCGAGACGGGTGATGGAGTCGAGAAAGAGCACGACGTCCTTGCCGGCCTCGACGAGGCGCTTGGCGCGCTCGATGCAAAGATCGGCGATGCGCAGGTGGTTCTCGATCTGTTCGTCGTTGGACGATGCCCAGATTTCGGCGGGAACGCTGCGCTTGAAGTCGGTGACCTCCTCCGGGCGTTCGTCCACGAGCAGGATCATGACGATGCACTCGGGATTGTTTTCCAGCACGCCGAGGGCCATGTCGCGCAGGAGCGTCGTCTTGCCGGTGCGGGGCGGGGCGACGATCAGTCCGCGCGTGCCTTTGCCGATCGGGCAGAAGAGATCCACCGCGCGGGTCGTCAGCCGGCCGTCCTTCAGCTCCATTTTCAAAAACTGGTTGGGCGAGACGGTGGTGAGGGAATTGAAGTCGAGCTTGTGGCGGCGTTCATCGAGGTCGAGGCCGTCAACCTTTTCGATGAACTTCATTTTGGGGTTGGGGAAACGGCCGTCGGGCGGAAAGGCGGTGCCGCCGATCAGGCTGCCGGCGCGAAGCTTGAAGCGGCGAATGAGCTCCTTGGGCACGAACGGATCGGTCGGACGACGCTTGCCGTTCTTGGCGAGATCGAGGAGCTGGCCGTTGCCGCCCTTCGCGACGTCGATGTCAAGGACGCCTTCGACACGGAGGATGTTTTCCGGGACGGGGGCGGGCGCGGCGATTTCAGTGCCCGCGGGTGCGGGCGAGGGGGGATTATCCATGATACGATTCAGTGACTCCCATGCTTGACGCTTAAAACTTCGGGCGGGATATAAGGAGGCGCAGACTTGGAACCTTCTTAACCTCGAAACAGCCACTCACGTGACAGATCAGACGATTACCTCAGTTTCCCGGGAACACCGGGTTTTCAGGCCTTCGGCCGAGTTCAAAGCCCAAGCAAACCTTGGGAGCGATGCCACTTATAAAAAGCTCTACGCGGAGTCTGTCAACTCCCCAGAAAAATTTTGGGAGCGGCAGGCCAAGGAACACCTGGTGTGGCGCAAGCCTTTCAAGAAGGTTCTCGAATGGACCCCGCCGCACTCCAAGTGGTTCATAGGAGGCAAGTTGAATGTTTCCGAAAACTGCCTGGACCGCCACCTCGGCACCTTTCGGGAAAACAAGGCGGCGATTATTTTTGAGGGCGAGCCGGGCGACGTTCGCACCATCACTTACAAGCAGCTGCACTTCCACGTCTGCCGCCTCGCCCACATTTTTGAAAACATGGGCATCGCGGCCGGCGACCGTATTGCGATCTACATGCCGATGATTCCGGAGGCGATCATCGCCATGCTCGCCTGCGCGCGTGTCGGCGCGATTCACACTGTTGTCTTCGGCGGCTTCAGTCCCGAGGCGCTGAAGGACCGGATCAATGACTGCAAGGCCCGCCTCGTTATCACCGCCGACGGCGGCTGGCGCCGCGGCAAGATCATCGAGCTCAAGGCCAACGTCGACCGCGCCATCGAGCATACGCCGAGCGTCCATTCCGTCCTCGTCGTCAAACGGTGCGGCAACCCGGTCAACATGGTCGAGGGCCGCGACATGTGGTGGCGCGAGGCCTGGGAAGGCGCCCCCAATACCCACGAAGCCAAAGCCTTCGATTCCGAGCATCCGCTCTACATCCTCTATACCAGCGGCTCGACCGGCAAACCCAAGGGCGTGCTTCACACCAGCGCCGGCTACCTGCTCGGTTGCAAGCTCAGCTCGCATTACGTTTTCGACCTGAAGGAAAACGACCGGTATTTCTGCTCGGCCGACATCGGCTGGGTCACCGGCCATAGCTACGTCGTCTACGGACTCCTTTCCAATGGCGCCACCGTCTTCGTTTATGAAGGCGCGCCGAACCATCCCGAGCCGGACCGCTTCTGGCACATGATCGACCGGCATGGCCTCACCATCCTTTATACCGCGCCGACTGCCATCCGCGCCTTCATGCGCTGGGGCGACAACTACGTCCTCCGGCACCGCCTCGATTCGCTCCGCCTTCTCGGCAGCGTCGGCGAGTCGATCAATCCCGAGGCCTGGATGTGGTATTACACCCTGATCGGAAAAAAACGCTGCCCGATCGTTGATACTTGGTGGCAGACCGAAACCGGCGCGATCATGATCACGCCGCTGCCCGGCACCACTCCGCTCAAACCTGGCTCGGGCACCCGGCCGTTTTTCGGCGTCGTGCCCAAGGTGGTGGACGAAAAAGGTAAGGAAGTGCCCCGCAACACCGGCGGCAAACTCGTCCTCACCAAGCCCTGGCCGTCGATGCTCCGCACCCTCTGGGGCGATGACGACCGCTACAAAAAACAATACTGGAGCGATTTTCCCGGTCACCCCGATTATTATTTCACCGGCGACGGCGCCCGGCAGGACGAGGACGGTTATTTCTGGATCGTCGGCCGCATTGATGACGTGCTCAACATTTCCGGCCATCGCATCGGCACCGCCGAGGTCGAGAGTGCGCTCGTCTCGCACCCCGCGGTGGCCGAAGCCGCGGCGGTCGGCCGGCCCGACGAGCTCAAGGGCCACGCCTTGGTCGTGTTCGTCACCCTCAAGGCCGGCAAGGAGCCGAGTGAGGCGATGAAGGAGGAGCTGCGCAACCATGTCGGCCACGAGATCGGTTCGCTCGCCAAGCCCGATATGATTCGCTTTGCCGCCGGCCTGCCCAAGACCCGCAGCGGAAAAATCATGCGCCGCATCCTCAAGGAGATCGCCGCTGGCGGCGAAGTGAAGGGCGACACCACCACTCTCGAGGATTTCACCGTCATCACCAGCCTGCAGCAGGAAGAGTGAGCCAGCCTATATTTTACGTCCGACATTAACGCGGCTCCTTCGGCGCCAACAGACGTTCGGACATTGCTCCGGCAGTGACCGAAGAATTCCTCTAGGTTTCACGTTGCGCCCGGGAAAAGGCGAAACATCGCCTTGCGGCCAAATACGGCATCCACGTTATCCGCTGGCTTGTCACCTTGGGAACGGAAATGCCCAACAGGCGGCACAGGGGCCCCGCCATCCCGCCGACGCCGGTAAGGAGGCGAGGGGGTCCTCTTGGGAAGCAGACAATGAAGCGTGGATGAGCCACTTATGCTTAAGGGGCGGGTCCGGCCGGCCGTCTCCATAAACCATTCTACTGCTCATCCGTTCTCAAATTAGAAACGATGGAGGTAAGCCCCGCCATTTATTTGCAATTGACGGAATTAAATTCATATATGAACTATAATTTCATTAGTGAACAAGAGTGAGAGCCCAGTGAAACCCCTTAAAATATTCATCCCGGTTGCGCGCGCCACGGTGGCGGGGCTGTCGGTTCATGCCTGCATCCTCGCGAATCTCGGTGGCCGCGGTGGTTGGAGTACCCTGCTCGCAATGCCGGTTTGGTGAGGCGTTCGATTGCACAAAAGCAGTCCTGTCGCTTTGCCGACGCTGGAATCGCCGCAAACCCCTGTCCATGGCCACCGCCGCGCGCAAGTTTTTCGTCAGCCGTTTGATTTGGTCGATATTCGTCGCCCATCGGAGATTGTATTATCTCCTACGCGCACTGCATAACGGGGTAGGGAAGAACCAGCGCGACGAGGCGAATATTTATAATATCAGGCGAAACACGCACATTCTGGAAAAGGCCCTCGTCAACCCCCGGTTGAAGCCGACCTTTGGCGAATTGTACGTTGCCAATCTCGTGCCGCAAATGCGCGCGGCCATCGCCTCTGGCTCGATTGATGCAAATACGCAGGCTTGGGCGATCGCCGTCCTCCATCGTTATTTCGCCGTCTGCCAGTTCACTCCCAAGATCAAGGTCGCGCACGACCTCTTTCTCCGCCTGCGATTGGACAACACCAGCCCGCACGCCGTTCCTTATCTCGCGCAGGACCGCCCGCCGCTCATGGTCAGCTATGACGCGCTGCTTGCGCTGGCCAAACGGCGCCGCAGCATCCGCATGTTTTTGTCCAAACCCGTGCCGGTCGGGGACGTGAAACGCGCCATGGCCGTGGCCGTGGAGTCTCCCAGCGCCTGCAACCGGCAGGCCTTTCGCTTTCTGCTCTACACCGAGGAAAAAAACATAACCCGCATCGTGGAAATTCCGATGGGCGGGAAGACGCTGAAATTGCCGGCCTTGATCGTCATCGTGGGACGGTATTCCGGCTATCATAATGAGCGGGAAATTTATTGTCCGATCGATGATGCCATGCTTTCGGCCATGGCCTTTCAGTTTGCCCTGGAGACGCTGGGACTGTCGTCAGTCTGCATTAATTGGCCCACGCTTCGCGAAAAAGACGAAGCCATTCGGGAGGTGCTCGATCTCGAGCTCGATGAATTCGTCATCATGCTGCTCGGCCTCGGTTACGCGGATCCAACGGGAAAAATTCCTTACTCCGCCAAGCGAAACGTGGATGAAATGCTGCTGGTTGACCAAAAGCTCAAGCCGCAGGCCGGTCCGGAACCGGATCGGCGGCGTCGGCGGATGCCGGTGGGTCTCTCCTCAATCTGTGACCCGTCATGACCACCCACGACGCACTCGACAAAACCAGCTACAGGGTGCTGGTCAACCGCGCGCGGGAGTATTGCATCTGGGGAACAAATAAAACCCCTCCGCCTGAGGGATGGCGGGAGGTGCGACGACCTCATGTCATGCGGATGCCGCGGCTCGTTCCCCCGGGAATGGTTCGGTCCATCCGGAAGATTTTTTTCAAAGGCAGGGAAAGATTTTGTCCGGTATGTGAATCAAAACTGAAGGCATTCCTGCCTTACGGCGTGGTCAAGAAAGTGCGCGCCAACAGCTACTGTCCGGTCTGCGGCACGGTGGAGCGCCATCGTTTCTCCTGGTTGTTCCTCAAATGGCGGACGACTTTTTTTGACGGCACCCGCAAGCGGTTTTTGCACCTCGCTCCGGAAGGATGTCTCAAAGGGAAATTTCAAGATGTACCGGGGGTCGATTATCTTTCCGCCGATCTTACCGATCCGTGCGCGATGGTTCGAATGGACCTGACCGATATCCAGTACCCCCGAGCCTCGTTCGACGCCGTTTATTGCAGCCATGTGCTGGAGCACATTCCCGACGATTTAAAAGCGATGCGAGAATTGTACCGTGTCTTGGCCAAGGGCGGCTGGATTCTTATCCAGGTGCCGTTGCGGGAAGGCCCGACAATTGAAGACGCAGGTGTGACCGATCCGAAGGAGCGTGAGTGCCGCTTCGGCCAGCACGATCACGTCCGCGTCTACGGGATGGATCTGACCGATCGGCTGCAAAGGGTCGGTTTCCATGTCACCGTGACCCACAGCAGCGAATTGGTGCCGGAGAAACGCGACCGCACCTATCTGGGCTTTGACCTGGTTGACCCGATTTTTTTTGCCACAAAGCATCCCTGAAATTTTTCCCTGCGCCTCTCTCTCCGGAATCCCCATGAGTGCGCATTCTGCCAAGACCATTACTGTCATCATTCCCGTTTGGAATGATTATGTCTCCTTGCGGTTGTGTCTGGACTGCCTGAGAAGGCAGACCTACCCGAGGGAAAATTTTGAAATTATTGTGGTCGACAACGCCTCGACGATCGAGATGGGCGCGATCAAAGACGAGTTTGTCGATGTCCGCTGGCTGCGGGAGGACAAGCCCGGCTCCTACGCTGCCAGAAACTGCGGACTGCAACATGCCAGCGGGGAAATTATCGCGTTAACCGACTCCGATTGCCTGCCGACACCGCCCTGGTTGGAAAACGCCACCGCCGCCCTTGCCGAATCACGCGCCACCATTCTGGGAGGCAGAATCGAATTTCCCGCCCCGGCAAAAGGAAGGTTGAGCGTCTATGAAACGCTCGAAGAGGCGACCACCCTCATGATTGATCACCGGCGGGTCATTGAAGAAAGGGGGCTCGGTTTTACGGCCAACATCATCACCTACATGTCCGTCTTCGAGCGGGTGGGTTATTTTAACCCTGAGCTGAAATCCTCCGGGGACTTTGAGTGGATCGAAAGAGCCAAGGAGAGAGGGGAAATTCTCAAATATGCCGACTCCGTGGTGGTTCTGCATCCCCGGCGCAGTTCGTTCAAAGCCATTTGCGGACGTCGCCGTCGAGTGGGTGGCGGAAAGATTCGGCTGGCTCAAAGCCGTCATGCCTCCCGCAAAGAGATCTTTTTTGAGATATATAAATTTTCGGTCCTGAACCCGGTCAATTTTCGGCGCGCGTGGTGTGCGGCGCGGCGTAATCTGGCGGCGGATGGCTTTCTCAAGAAAGCGCATTTCATTTTGGCTTATCTTTTGATGAGCGTTTGCGCCTCGTTCGAGCAATTGCGCGTCGCCTTCGGTGCCGAACCACGTCGGCGATGACTGCTTGCACCGCAATGAAGGGAGTATGCTGAGAAACTTCCGGTGCAAGCTATTGCGAAGCACTTGCTTTTGCTGGAATTGTAAAAACGGTTTGTGTTTGGGAGCGCGGGTGGGATTGTGGCGGGCCGGCGGGAAAACT
>DASRHD010000212.1:0-2586 GCA_035650695.1 Opitutaceae bacterium | reverse complement strand
ATGCCGCCCGCACGGCGGAGACGCCGGCCAACAACCAATTTAATGTCCCCGCCACCGCCGCCGGCGGATCCCTCACCACCAGCTGGCGGCAGGCAAACGATGCGGTGACGACGGCGGGGGCGGATGCGCGATGGGTGAGGGGAGAGACGCGGGAGGATGCGTCGTTTGCCAGCGGAAAATTCACCCTGCTCCGCTACGCCGGCGGCCAGCAATATTTCACCGGCATCTTCGCTCAGCACGAACAACCGCTCGCGCCCGGCTGGCGGGCTTCGCTCGGTCTGCGCGGTGACTATTGGGACAACTACGACGGGCACCGGCGGGAATATTCCCTTCTCACCCAGGCCGCCACCCGCCTCGATGCCTATCCGGGCAAGAGCGGCGCGGAGTTCAATCCGACGGCCGGACTCGTCTGGCAGGCGGCGCCGTGGGCGCGCGCGCGGGTCGATGTCTACCGTGCTTTCCGTCTTCCCACCTTGAACGAGTACTACCGGCCGTTTCGCGTCGGGAACAACATCACCGAAGCGAATCCCTCCCTGGCGGTCGAAACGCTCGACGGCGGCGAGGTGGGGCTTGACCTCGGTCGCGAGCCGGCCGGCGCCTCCGTCACCGTTTTCCTCAACGATCTTCGTCATGCCGTCGGCAACGTCACGGTCGGGCGCGGGCCGGGAAACGTCCCCGGCTTCGGTTTCGTGCCCGCCGGTGGCCTCGCCATCCAGCGCCAAAATCTCGATACCGTCCGGGTGCGCGGTTTGGAGGCATCGGCCCACTGGCTGCCGGTGCCGGGCCTCCGGCTGGAGGCAAGTTATCTCCTGGACGATGCCAAGGTCGCCAGCGCGGTCCAGACTTCCTCGGTGGGGAAGCGGCTGCCGGAGGTGCCGCGGCACAACCTGGTGTTGAGCGCCGACTGGCTCGCCCCTGCCGGCCTCCACTTCACCGGGCGTTTGCGCTGGGTCAGCGCGCAGTTTGAGGACGATCAAAACACGCTTCAGCTTGCCTCCGCCACCACCGTCGACCTGGCGGTGTCGCGGCGGTTCGGCCAGGGGGTGGAGGTTTTCTTGGCCGTGGAAAATATTTTCAACGCCCAGGTGGAGACCGGACTGGGGAGCGCGAACGGTCCGCTCAACGTCGGTCCGCCGCGTTTTGCTCACGGCGGCGTGCGTTGGGTGTGGTGACGCAAAGGAACGGCTACGGGCGAGGTTCTGGGTAATATTACCCAGATAAAGCGGAGCTGCTTTGACGTATTAATTACCGGCTCGGATCTCTTCCATCGA
Source organism: Opitutaceae bacterium (assembly GCA_035650695.1). Classification (GTDB taxonomy): domain Bacteria; phylum Verrucomicrobiota; class Verrucomicrobiia; order Opitutales; family Opitutaceae; genus DASRHD01. The sequence goes on along the minus strand of DASRHD010000212.1, from coordinate 1,315 downwards.
CGGGAGCGACGCCAGTGAATGGCGTTAATTTTCAGAGGTTGCTTTCCGGCGGCCGCTTTTGGAATCGGGATATATTTTATAAGACATTTGTAATCAGACAAATAAAATGCAAATGACTTAATATATAAAAATATGCAATTGATTATATATAAATTATATAATGCAATTTTCTGGACCGGTCATAGCATATTCGTTCGATACAAAGGCGAGCTAGTTGTTAAGCCTTGGAAAAAATTATAAAACCCGATTTCAATGTTTCTAGGCAGAATCCCCTATATGAGTTTTGCCGATGCTTTCTTCCCTATCGCCCGCGCGAACGCCGCTAAACTCCACTTGGCTCATCTTATGAAAACTGTGTCTTTTTTTTCGGGGTGCCGTCACGGCCAGCCCCTTGTCACTCCGTCCGTTCGTCGCCGGCTGATCCTGGGCCTGGCGCTGGCCGGAGCCGTCGCGGCCCATGCGGCCACCTATAACGTCAAAAATTCCCCCTACAGCGCGACCGGCAACGGTACGACCGATGACACCGGTGCCGTGACCAAGGCCATCTCCGCCGCGGGCTCGGCCGGGGGCGGCGTCGTGGAGTTTCCCTCCGGCACTTATCTTTGCGGTTCCCTCCAGATTCCCAGCAACGTCACGCTTCAGCTCGACTCCGGCTCCACCATCAAGGGTGAATCGGGCAAGATCAATGGACCGGAGACAGAAAACAGCTCCTGGTCCTCGTATCAGGATTATGGACACGATCATTTTCACGACGCCCTGATCTGGGCCGACGGCGCCACCAACATCGGCATCACCGGCCCCGGCACGATCGACGGCAACGGCGCCCTCAAAACCGGTCAGCCGACCAGCGGCAGCGGAATTGGCACCAAGGGCGTCTGCCTGAAGCAGTGCGACGGCGTGATCCTTTCCGGCTTCACGATCAAGAACGGCGGCTGGTTCGGCCTCTTCACCCAGGGCACGAACAACGTGACCATGACCGGCGTCAATATCAAGGACAGCAACCAGCGCGACGCCTTCGACCTGGTCAACGGCCAGCACTACGACATCAGCAATTGCGACATCGAAGGCAGCGACGACGCCATGTGCCTGAAGTCGGACTACGCCCTCGGGCCGACCGACGCGTCCGGCAAAACCTGGGACAACCAAGACATCCATGTCGATCACTGCACCATTCTCTCCACCGGCAACAACGCCGTCCAGATCGGCTCCGAGACGGTCTTCAATTTTCATGATTGCACCTTCACCAACCTGACCATCACCCAGGCGGGAAAAGCCGGACTCGGCGTCACGTCCAACGACGGTGCGATCATCGACG
>DASRHD010000211.1:0-7299 GCA_035650695.1 Opitutaceae bacterium | reverse complement strand
GTCTGGCGGGGAGCCTCCGGGCGCTGAGCGCCTTCTCCGACGCCGAATTGCGGGCCCCTCCGACTCCGGACCGGCTCGCGGCAATCGAGCGCACCGCCGCAGCCGACGGTTGGCATGAGCTGGCCGCCCCGCTCCGGGCGGCCGCCTACCGGGCCTACGAGGCCGACAGCCAGTCCGCCGAGGCGTGGTTCTTGCTCAGCCGCTGGGCCGAGGTGTTTGGCACGACCGACGGGGATTTTTTTCGGGGCTGGATCGAGGCGATCAAGGCGGCGCATGTGGGGCATGCCAATATGCCGCAGAAATACGCGGTGCATAACCAGCCGCTGTCCAGTTACACCTCGCCCGTCCTCCAGGCCTGGCTGCTCGCCAACCCGGATTTTTCCGCCGAATTTTTTTCCCTTCTTTCCCCTTGTGACCTGCTGCCGAACTCCCTCGGCATCCTCAGCGAGCTGCAGGCGCGCAATCCGGAAAAATTTTCCCGCTACGCCAACCTGGCGCTGGCCATCGCCCTGGTTTACGATGTGCCGCCGCCGCCGAACTGGCCGCACTCCCAGGTCAGCAGCACCGTGCTGCCCCGCCGGCTGCCGGCGCCGGCCGACGCGTTCGCCTTCTGGATTCGGGCCGACGAAAACGGCCGGACGCTGCAGCATCTGGCCGACCTTTCGGCATCCGAATTGAAGTTCGTCGTGGACAGCCCCACGCCGGCGGCCGAGCTGGAATGGGCGCAGACCAACGTTTCCATCACGCTTTCCACTTTGGGCAAGCTCTATGACATCGTACGCTATCGGGTGGATCGCACCCAGCAGAATCAATATTCCTGGCCTTCCGACCGCTACGACCTGCAAACCATCGTCGAAAAGGGCGGAATCTGCGTGGACCAGGCTTATTTTTCCTGCGAAGTGGGCAAGGCCAAGGGCGTGCCGACATTGCTTTTTTCCGGCGCGGGGCGTGACGCCTGGCATGCCTGGTTTGGATATCTCGATCAAAACCGGCACTGGCAGCTCGATGCCGGCCGCTATGCCAGTCAGCAATTCATCACCGGCTTCGCGCTCGATCCGCAGACCTGGGGCACACTGTCGGATCACGATTTGAAGTTTCTTGCCGAGGGCTTTCGCCTTTATCCGGCGTGGCGGCAGGCGTGCATGAACGCCGATTTCGCGATGGCTTATCTGGCCGACGGCCGTCTCAAGGAGGCGGTTCGGGCCGCCCGGGCGGCGGTGAACTACGATCCGCGCCATCTTGACGGCTGGGAGACGCTGCTCACCGCTCAAGCCAGACTCGGCGCCTCGCCGCTGGAAAGGGAGAACGTGCTGCGGGAGATGAAGCAGGCCTTCCGCAATTACCCCGACATCGAGGCGATCGTCGTGCACAGCATCGCCGACAGTATGCGGGCGCGCGGCGAGCGCAGCGCCGCCGATTTTGAGGAAAAGCAATTTGCCCAAAAGGTCGAACCGACGCGTTCTGACATCAACATTGATCACGACGTCGAAACCATGAACCGCAGCATGGCGCAGGATCCAATCGATGCGCAGTTGCGCACCTATTACGGTCTGCTGAACGGCTCCGGCCATGGAGCAGGAATCGAGTTTTTTGATCGGATTGTCCGGCCCTTTGTCGAGCGGCTGAACGAGCGGGGTTACCCGCACGATGCGCTGCGGGCGGCGCAGGCCGCCCAGAGTACGTTGCAGATCAAGCCAAACAGCCAGCTGGAGCAGGAGATGAATGGTTTGCTCGAACGGCTGAAGGGCTAGCCGCGGTCCGGTGCGGCCACGGAGAGGAACGCCGCCAGCGCCGGCTCGATCGCCGGCGCGGATTTCCAGCCGATGACCAGCCGGCTCTCCGGCGCGGGCCCCTCCAGTTTTTTGAACACCACTTCCGGCGGCAGCTGCCGGCCCTCGGAAGGGCACATAAAAGTCGCGCCGAGCCCCGCCCGGACGAGGCCGACGCCATTCGCCCGGGGCCAGACCTCCTCGGCGATGCGCGGCGTCACGCCGGCGCGGGTGAAGGCCGCCAGCATGCGGTCGTAGAAGCCGGGGTTGTGATCGCGGGGAAAAAGCACAAAAGGCGTTTCCGCCAGCTCGCGCAACCGCAGCCGCGGCCGGTGGGCGAGGGGATGGTCGGCCGGCAACAACACGCCGTTGCGCTCCCGTAAAAGCTGATGGGTGCGCACGCCGTCGACCACCGCCTCCGGATGAAAGAATCCACAGGCAATGTCGCCGGCTGCCAACGCCGCCAGTTGCGCCGACGTGGGTGATTCGCTCAGCGCCAGCCGGATGCCCGGGTAGCGCCGGTGGAACCGGCGGAGGAGGCCGGGCAGCACCGTCGCCATGGCCAGGCCGGTGAACGCCACCCGGAGGTAGCCGATCTCGCCGCCGGCCAGCGCCTGCAATTCTGCCGGCACGGTCGCGAGCGAGCGCAGGAGCGGCTCAAGCCGCCCGGCCAGCACCCGCCCGGCGGCGGTCAGCTCCACCCGCCGGCGCGAGCGGACAAACAGCCGGGCGCCCAGCGCCGTTTCCAATTGCGCGATCTGGCGGCTCAACGCCGGCTGGGCCACCGCCAGCGCCTCCGCCGCCTGGCGGAAATGCAGCCGCCGCGCCACTTCGCGGAAATACACCAGATGGCGCAACTCAAACGGAAACTGATACTCTCTGGGCATCACAGACCACAAAATAAGTATTTTTATGCAATGCAACTTTTTGTTAGAGTGGCGGCCTGTTCCACTCCTTCCGCGCCGGCCCGTCCGGCAATTGACCGCGGAATTCTTCCAAATATCTTTTCCCTCATGTCCAAGTCTCTCTTTGCCAAAGTCTGGGATGCCCATGCCGTCCGCCGCCTGGCCAACGGCCAGACCCAGCTCCTCGTCGGCACCCATCTCATTCATGAGGTGACCAGCCCGCAGGCCTTCGGCATGCTCCGCGACCTCGGCCTGAAGGTCGCCATGCCGCACCGCACCTTCGCCACGGTCGACCACATCGTCCCGACCGACCAGTTTGCCGAGCCCTATCGCGATCCGCTGGCCCAGGCGATGATGGAGGAGCTGCGCAAAAACTGCCGCGAATTCGGCATCACTTTTTTTGACCGCGGGACGGGCAAGCAGGGCATCGTCCACATCGTCGGGCCGGAGCAGGGCATCACCCAGCCGGGTACGACCATCGCCTGCGGCGATTCGCACACCAGCACGCACGGAGCCTTTGGCGCCGTCGCCTTCGGCATCGGCACCACCCAGATCCGCGACGTTCTCGCCACCCAGACGATGGCGCTGGCGCCCCTCAAGGTTCGCCGGATCAACGTCACCGGCCGCCTCCGCCCCGGCGTCTACGCCAAGGACGTCATTCTCCACATCATCCGCACGCTGGGCGTGAACGGTGGGACCGGTTACGCCTATGAATACGGCGGCGAGGTCTTCGACCGTTTCACCATGGAGGAGCGCATGACCGTGTGCAACATGTCCATCGAGGGCGGTGCGCGCGCGGGCTATGTCAATCCCGATGAAACCACCTTTGCCTATCTCAAAGGCCGGCCCTACGCCCCGAAGGGGGCCGAATGGGACGCCGCCGTCGCCCGCTGGAAGGCGGTGGCGAGCGAACCCGGCTGCCACTACGACGATGTCGTCACGATCGCCGCCGCCGACATCGCGCCGACCGTGACCTGGGGCATCAATCCCGGGCAGGGCATCGCGATCAATGAAACCATTCCCGACCCGGCCAAGGCCCGAGCCGTCGACGAAAAAGCCTCGATCGACGAAGCCCTGGCTTACATGAAGCTCAGGCCCGGTGCCCCGATTAAGGGCACGAAAATCGACGTGGCATTTCTCGGTTCGTGCACCAACGGCCGTCTGAGCGATTTTCAGGAAGTGGCGAAGTTCATCAAGGGACGCCGCGTTGCCGCCGGGGTCAAGGCCATCGCCGTGCCCGGTTCGCAGATCGTTGCCGCCCAGTGCGAAAAGCTTGGCTTGGACAAGGTCTTCAGCGAGGCCGGCTTTGAATGGCGCGCGGCCGGCTGTTCCATGTGCCTGGCGATGAATCCCGACAAACTTGTCGGCGACCAGCTCTGCGCCAGCTCTTCCAACCGCAACTTCAAGGGCCGCCAGGGCAGCCCGACCGGCCGCACCATCCTGATGAGCCCCCTCATGGTCGCCGCCGCCGCCGTCACCGGCTCCGTGGCCGATGCCCGCGAGGTCTTCAGCGTCAGCTGAACCGCGATCCACAAAACTAACCCGTCTTAAAAATGTCTCTCGCCAAAATCACCACCGTTGCCGGCCGGGGCGTCTTCGTCCCCGGCAATGACATTGACACCGACCGCATCATCCCGGCCCGCTTCATGAAGTGCGTCACGTTTGACGGGCTCGGCGAATTCCTCTTTTACGACGTGCGCAAGAACGCCGATGGGACGGACAAGCCGCATCCGCTCAACGATCCGCGCTTCAAGGGCGCCACCATCCTGCTCAGCGGCGCCAACTTTGGCTGCGGTTCATCGCGCGAGCACGCGCCCCAGGCGATCCAGAAATACGGATTTCGCGCGATCGTCGCGGAAAATTTCGCCGAGATCTTTTTCGGCAACTGCACCACGCTCGGCATTCCCTGCCTGAGCGCGAGCCGGGAGGATATCGCCCGGCTGGCCGCCGCGATCGAGGCCAATCCGCAGACGGAGGTGACGGTCGATGTAGCGGCGCAGGAAATCCATTTCGGTGGGCAGACGATCAAGGCTGCCGTCCGCGACGCCGCCCGCGACGCGCTGGTCAACGGCCGATGGGACCCGATCGGCGAGCTACTGGAAGGCCGCGCTGCGGTCGCCACCGCCGCCGAACGTCTGCCTTATCTGGCTGCCTGAGTAGGTTCATGAGAACCCGCTCCGGCCTGCTTATTCCCGGACCGTTCAAATTTAATGAACCTTTTCCGCTTGGCAGGCGTCTCATCAAGCCATTCACCCTCAGACCATGATTGAGATCTTTAAAGGCGCCGGCCTGCTGATTTATCCACTTGGCATCTGTTCCGCCACCTCAGTTTTCATCATGTGCGAGCGCGCCTACGCCCTGCGCCACCATGCGGTCATGCCCGACGATCTGGTCGACGCGATCGTGGCGGGCAAGCCGGTGCCGGGCGGCCGCCACTCCGTCCTCGCCCGCATCGTCGAATTTGCGGAAAAGCATTCCCACGATGAAGGGGCGGTCAAGGCCTTCGCCCGTCTCGAGGTCAACCGGATGGAGCGCGGCCTGCCGTATCTCGACGTGATTTACGCCGCGGCGCCGCTGCTCGGCCTGACCGGCACCGTCACCGGGCTGCTCCAGGTCTTTTCCCAGATTGCGCCGGACACCGGCCTGCCCGACCCGGTGGCGTTCACCCGCGGCGTGGCCCTGGCCTTGTCCGCCACGGTGATCGGCCTGAGCATTGCCATTCCCTCGCTCATCGGCAGCGGATTTTTTCAGCGCAAGGTGGAGAACTACGCCGCGCAACTCGACGTGCTGCTGGAGCGCGTGCTCCAGCGCAGCCGGCAGCAGCAACAGCTGCAGCAGACGACATGAGCGGGCTCTACCAGAAACGCCGCAAGCGGCCCGAGATGAACCTCGTGCCGTTGATCGACGTGCTCGTCATGCTGATCTTTTTTTCCTTTGTCACGATGCAGTTCAAGTCGGCCGTGACCATGAACATCACCCTGCCCAGGTTCACCAGCGCGGGAAAAAACGAATTCCATGGCAAGGTCGAGATCGCGATCGACAAGGACGGCGTCATCTCCTTCAACGGCCGGGCGATTCAGGACGACCAGCTCCTGCCGTTGCTCAAGCAGGTCCACGATATTGACCGCGACATTCCGGTGCTGATCAAGGCGGACAAGGCGACGCAACTTCAGAAAGTCGCCGATGTGATGAACGCCTGCGGAGACGCCCACCTGAACAAGTTCAGCCTGCAGTCGCAGTGAGGACAAAGGCGCGGCGCAGGCCGAGGGAGACGATGGCCAGGGTGAGCAGCGAGCTGGCCGGCATAAGAATGGCGGCAATCAGAGGATTCATCCGCCCGGTGACGGCCAGCCCGACGGTGAGCAGATTGTAAGCGATGGAGAAAATCAGAATCACGATCTGCGTGTTTCGGCGGATGAGGTTGATCTGAAAAAGCGCACGCAGGCCGGCGAGACCGCGGCCGAGATAATAGAAATCGGCCTTGTGCTCGAGCACGCCGCGGTGGATGACGGGCGTGCCGCGGCAAAGGGCGCGGTCGAAGGCGAGACTGTCGTTGGCGCCGTCGCCGAGCATCAGGGTGTCGTGGCAGTCGTGCCAGGCCATCCAATCGGCCTTGGCTTGCGGCGATTGGCCGCCGAGCACGCGTCCGGCGGGCAGGTTCAATTCCCGCGCCAGTTTCCTCACCTTTTCGGGCTGATCGCCGCTGAGAATGAAGATCTCGAAGCCGCCCACGGTCAGCGCGCCAAGCTCGCGTCGGGCGTCCGGCCGGGCTTTTTCGGCAAGTCGGAGGCGGGCCACCGGCACGCCGTCAAAGGCAAAAATCGTCTCGGGGCAGGCCGGCCCGCAATCGCGCCAGCCGGCGCGGCCGAGCGACCAGGCGTCAAGCTCGACGCCGTCGCCGACGGATTCGGCCACCGCTCCGGCCAGGGGAGGCGGAGCGCCGGCGGCGAGCAGATGGCCGAGGAGACATTGGCTGACGGGATGGGGATTGTCGCGCACCAAGGCGTGCAAGGCGGAGCGCGCTTGCGGGCCCAGTGCCGCGATCGCCTCCGGATTGAGCAACGCCGGGGTCTCGAGCGTGAGCGTGCCGGTTTTGTCGAAAACGATTTTTTTTACCCTGGACAGCTTGGCCCAAAGGTCATTCTCGCGCACAAAGACGCCGCGCCGCCGGGCTGCCACGGTCGCCATCTCATCGGCGAGAGGAAAGGCCAGGCCGATGGCGCAGGGGCAGGAAACCACCAGCACCGCCGTGACCACCGCCCAAGTCCGCGGTGCGTCGCCAGTTTTCAGCCACCAGATCAAGCCGGCGACCGCGGCGGTGACGAGGATGCCGATGAGGTAGCCGCGCACCACTTTTTCCAGAAAACGATGGCGCCAGCCCGGACGTTCCCCGGGGCGGAGAAGCTGGGCGAGCAGCGACTCGTTCCAGGCCTGTCGGGCGACACCGCCGACCTCGCCGCGGCTGACCAGAATCGCCCCGGCCGGGACATGCTGGCCGGCAAGGAAAACACGCGGCTCGGCTTCGCCATTGATGTTGGCGAGGGAAAACGCCGCCTCCGCCGTTTCCAGCTGGGTCTGCACCGGCACGGTCTGGCCGGAACGGAGGAAAAAGCGCTGGCCGGAAC
>DASRHD010000210.1:0-8074 GCA_035650695.1 Opitutaceae bacterium | reverse complement strand
GCCCAGACGGTCGTTGAACTCAAAAAACTCAATCTTCCCTCGGGCGTCGATATCACCATCAACGTCTAAAGTCCGCAGTTAGCAGTTGCCCGTGTGCGCGCCGCGCACCGCCGGGCCCCTCTAATGTAGGTCTCAAACGGAAACCTCCACCTACCGCTTAGCCATGATCACCTCCCTCCTCGGCAAGAAAATCGGGATGACGCAGGTCTACGACGCCCAAAACGTCCTGGTCCCCGTCACCGTGGTCGAAGCCGGTCCCTGCGCCATCGTGCAGGTCAAGACCGCCGAAACCGACGGCTACAACGCCGTCCAGCTCGGCTTCGCCGCCAAGAAAATCAAGAACACCTCGGCCGGCGAGCTCAACCACGCCAAGAAGGCCGGCCTCGAACAGCCGCCCCGCGTCCTCGGCGAGGTCCGCCTGGCCGACGCTCCCACCCAAAAGGCGGGCGAGGTCGTCACCGTCGAAATTTTCAAGGAAGGCCAGCTCGTCGACGTCATCGGCGTGAGCAAGGGCAAGGGCTTCCAGGGCGTGGTGAAACGCTTCCGCGTCGGCGGCGGTCCCGCCGCCCACGGCTCGATGTTCCACCGCCGCATCGGCTCCATCGGCATGCGCCAGACTCCCGGCCGGCCGTGGAAAAACCAGCGCATGCCCGGCCACATGGGCTCCGAGCACCGCACCGTCCAGAACCTGCGCGTAGTCAAGATCATCGCCGACAAGAACCTCATCCTGGTCAAGGGCGCCATTCCCGGCGCCAACGGCGACGACGTCATCGTCCGCTCCGCCGTCAAGGGCCAGCCCAAGGCCGCCCAATAATTTACTGGAGAGCAGCACCATGATTCTCAAAATTTTCAGTCCCGACGGCACCACCTCCCGTGAGGAGGATTTTGCCAGCCTGCCCGTTTTCGAAGGCGACAAAGGCCTTCAGGCGGTCAAGGAAGTCATCGTCGCCCATCGCGCCAACGCCCGCCTCGGCACGCATTCCACCAAGAAGCGCGGCGAGGTCAGTGGCGGCGGAAAAAAGCCCTGGCGCCAGAAGGGCACCGGCCGCGCCCGCGCCGGCTCCAACCGCTCGCCCCTCTGGTCCGGTGGCGGCGTCGTCTTCGGCCCGAAGCCGCGCGATTACTCGAAGAAAATCAATTCCAAGGTCAAAGCCCTCGCTTTCAGCCGCGCTCTCTTCGACCGCGCCGCCGCCGGCGAGATCGATGTCATCGAGCGCTTCGAAATCGAGCCGGTCAAGACCAAGGTCGTCAGCCAGCTCGTCGGCCGTATCGCGCCCGCCGGCAAAATCCTGCTCGTCGACGATCCTTTTACCGCCGAGACGCTCCGCGCTGCGCGCAACCACCGGCGCATTTCGCTCCAGGAGGCGGCCAAGCTCAACACCCTCGACCTTGCCCAGTACAAGAAAATCATCGTGAGCCTCAAGGCCCTCGAAAAAATCATCGCCCGCGCCAACGGAGGGAGCAACTGATGAATTCCGACCACATCCTCAAGCATCTCCGCCTTACGGAAAAGGCGAACAAGCAAAGCGCCGAGTTCGGCCAGTACACCTTCGAGGTTTTCCGCGGCACCGACAAACACCAGATCGCCGCGGCGGTCGAACGCACCTTCAAGGTCACGGTCACGCGCGTCAACGTCCAGAACTACCGCGGCAAAAACAAAAAGAGCCGCCTCGGCCGTCCCAGCGTCACCTCCGATTACAAGAAGGCCATCGTCACGCTCAAGGCCGGCGATAAAATCGAGCTCATCTAACCGGCTGCCCGCCCACCCGGAGAACTTCCCATGCCCATCCACTCTTTCCGACCGCTCACGCCCGCTGGACGTTTCACCTCGTTGAACAAGCGCAAGGGCCTGTCCAAAAAGCGCCCCGAGCGCGCCCTCACCGAGCCCAAGCCCAAGACCGGCGGCCGCAACTGTTACGGCCGTCTCACCTCGCGTCACATCGGCGGCGGACACAAGCAGCTCTACCGCATCATCGATTTCAAGCGCGCCGACAAGCTGGACGTGCCCGCCAAGGTCATCGCCCTCGAATACGATCCCAACCGCACGGCGAACATCGCCCTGCTCGAATACACCGACGGCGAGAAGCGTTACATTATCGCCCCGGAGGGCCTGGAGGTGGGCGGCACCATTTTCGCCGCCGACAAGGCCACGACCAACGATTTTCTCGTCGGCAACAACTTTCCCCTCGCGCTCATTCCGCCGTCCACCCGGGTTCACGCCGTCGAGCTGGTCCCGGGCCATGGGGCGCAGCTCGCCCGCTCCGCCGGCTCCTCGCTCGAGCTCGTCGCGGTCGAAAACGGCCACGCCCAGCTCAAGATGCCTTCCGGTGAAATCCGTCTGGTCAGCCAGAAATGCCGCGCCACCATCGGTCTCGTCGGCAACGGCGACCACAGCAAGCAGTCGCTCGGCAAGGCGGGCCGCAGCCGCTGGCTGGGCCGCCGCCCCCATGTGCGCGGCATGGCGATGAATCCGGTCGATCACCCCAACGGCGGCGGTCAGGGCAAGTCGAAGGGTGGCGGCGGCCGCCAGCACCTCGTCTCGCCGTGGGGCCAGCTCGCCAAGGGCTACGTCACCCGCCGCCGCTCGAAGCTCTCGAACAGCATGATCATCGAACATCACAACGGCCGCAAACCGCGCGGCAAAAAGTAATTTACCAACGGATACATCACCATGGCCCGTTCCATCAAAAAAGGCTTCTTCGTCGATTATCACCTGCTCGAAAAAATCGAGAAGGCGACCAAGGCCGGCGCCAAGAAGCCGATTCAAACCTGGTCCCGCCGCTCCACCATCACGCCCGACTTCGTCGGCCACACCTTCAATGTGCACAACGGCAAGATCTTCATGGCCGTCTACGTCACCGAGAACATGGTCGGCCACAAGCTCGGCGAATTCGCCCCGACCCGCGTGTTCAAGGCCCACGGCGGCATGACCCGCAAGGAAATTTAACCAACCCAACCAACCAAAGGGCAGGGCGCTTCGCCGCTGCTGCCGCCGCAACCGGAATCCTCACACCATGGAAGTCTTCGCCCTCACCCGTTACGCGCACATGTCGCCGAAAAAAGTGCGCGAAGTGGCCCGCACCATCCAGGGCCGCCGCGCCGACCTTGCGCTCGATTATTTGAACCTGATTCCGCGCAAGTCCGCCCGCCTCATCGCCAAAACCCTCAAGAGCGCCATCGCCAACTCGGAAAACGACCAGAAGGTCAACGTTCCGGCCGACCGGCTCACCGTCAGAAGCGCCGTGGTCGAGAACGGCCCCGTCCTCAAGCGTTTCAAGGCCGGCGCTCGCGGCTCGGCCATGCCCCGCCGCAAGAAAATGTCCCACATCCGCATCGTCCTCTCGGACGGCCAAACCAGCTGATTTTCACCATGGGCCAAAAAACAAATCCGATCGGTTTCCGTCTTGCCGTCCGCCGCAACTGGCAGTCGCGCTGGTTTGCCAGCAAAAAAGATTTTCCCGCCCTCCTCCTTGAGGACCAGATCATCCGTCAGGCGTTGATGGAGAAGCTCAAGCAGGCCAGCGTCCCCCGCATTTTCATCGAGCGCGCCTCCAACCGCGTCCGCGTCAAGATCTACACCGCGCGTCCCGGCGTCGTCATCGGTCGCAAGGGCCAGGAGGTCGACAACATCAAGGCGCAGCTCGCCAAGCTCACCGGCAAGGAAATCCTCCTCGACATCCAGGAGGTCAAGAAACCCGAGATCGAGGCCCAGCTCGTGGCCGAGAACGTCGCCCTCCAGCTCGAACGCCGCATCGCCTTCCGTCGTGCCATGAAGAAGGCGGTCGAAATGGCCATGACCCTCGGCGCCGAGGGCATCCGCATCCAGTGCTCCGGCCGCCTCGGCGGCGCCGACATCGCCCGCCGCGAATGGCAGCGCAAGGGCCGCGTCCCGCTCCACACCCTCCGCGAAAATATCGATTACGGCTTCGCCGAGGCCCAGACCGTCTATGGCAAGATCGGCGTCAAGTGCTGGATCTGCAAAAAGGAAACCGACGCCACCTGATTCAATTTCGGATTTTGATTTCGGATTGCGGATTTGTCCGCCTCTCATTTCCGCCAATCGAAAATCTAAAATCCCCCATCAAAATTTTTTCCCATGGCTCTCGCACCCGCCCGCACCAAGTACCGCAAATCCCAGAAGGGCTCGCTTTCCGGCAACGCCAAGCGCGGCAACACGCTCGCTTTCGGCGAATTCGGCCTGCAGGCCCTCACCCGTGTCCCCATGACCGGCCAGCAGATCGAAGCCGCGCGCGTCACCATCTCCCGTCACCTCAAGCGCAAGGGCAAGCTCTGGATCCGCGTTTTCCCGCACAAGCCCGTGACGAAGAAGCCGGCCGAGACCCGCATGGGCCACGGCAAGGGTCCGGTCGAGTACTACGTCGCCCAGATCAAGCCCGGCGCTGTGCTCTTTGAACTTTCCGGCGTTCCCGCCACCACCGCCAAGGAGGCCTTCCGCCTCGCCGACGCCAAACTGCCTTTCCGCTGCCGCTTCATCGCGCGCGAAGGCGCCGCCGCCTGACCGAACATGAAAACCAAGGAAATCCGCGAACTCGCCGCCAGCGAAATCAAGAACAAGCTCCGCGCCACCCGCGACGAGCTGCTCCAGCTCCGGCTCAAGAAACACACCGGCCAGATCGAGAAGCCGCACGTCCTTCGCCTCCTGCGCAAGGATATCGCCCGCCTCGAAACCATCCTCCGCGAGAAAACCAAAGCCGCCTAATCTATTTTAGATTTCCGAATTTGGATTTTTGATTGGGCGGTGCATCCCGCCGGTCAGCCAGATCGAAAATCGAATCCGAAATCCGAAATCCGAAATCCAAAATCCAAATTTTTTCCCATGTCCACCGCCACTCCCGGCCAGCGCGCCCAACGCAAGACGCAAATCGGCTTTGTCACCAGCCGTTCCGGCGACAAATCGATCAAGGTCACCGTTGCCTACAAGACGCCGCATCCGCGCTACCACAAGGTCGTCAACCGCCAGACCGTGCTTCACGCCCACGACGAGAAGAACGAGGCCCAGCTCGGCGACAAGGTCGAGATCATGGAGACCCGGCCGATCAGCCGTCTCAAGCGCTGGCGCGTGGTCAGCGTGATCGAGCGCGCCGTCGGCGCCGCCGCCGCCATTTCCGAGCGCGACGTGGCCGAGAGCGTGCCGACCAAGACCACCAAGCCAACCGTTCCCGCGGCCGAGACGCCGGCGGACGACGCCCAGGCCTGAACCCTTTAACCATAAAATTCCGGAGGCTCCCATGATCCAACTGCGCTCCATTCTCGAGGTCGCCGACAACACCGGCGCCCGCCGCGCCGCCATGATTTCCAAAAAAGGCCAGAATACCGACACCGCGGCCGTCGGCGACATCATCACCGTCCACATCAAGGAAAGCGCCACTGACGCCAGCGTCAAAAAAGGCGAGGTCGCCAAGGCGGTCGTCGTCCGGACCAGGGCGCCGGTTCGCCGCAGCGACGGCAGCTATCTCCGTTTCGACAGCAACGCCATCGTCATCATCGGCCCGGATGGCAATCCCCGCGGCACGCGCATCTTCGGCCCCGTCGCCCGCGAGCTGCGCGCGAAGAATTTCATGAAAATCATCTCCCTTGCGCCGGAGGTTCTCTGACCATGCAACGTTTCCACATCAAACGCGGCGACGAAGTCGTCGTCATCGCCGGCGCCCACCGCGGCAAGTCCGGCAAGATCCTCGAAATCCTGCCCAAGAAGCAGCGCGCCCGCGTCGAGGGTATTGCTCTGGTCAAGCGCCACCTCAAGAAATCGCAGGAGCACCCCCAGGGGACCATCGCCGAGCGCGAAGGCTCGATCCACGTCTCCAACCTCATGCTCAAGGCGCGCTACGACGAGCGCCGGGCCAAACAACCCGCCGCTCCGGCCGGCGCCTGACCATAAATCGCTTGCCAACCCATTGCGCCGCGCGCGTTAATTGACCTCTTTGCCACTGAAAAACCACTGACTCCGCCTCCGGCTTGGAAACCCGGGGCACCCATCATGAGCAGCTACACACCCGTCCTCAAAAAATTTTACCACGAGCAGGTCGCACCCGAGCTCGTGAAGAGCCGTGCCTACAAAAACAAGCACCAGGTCCCGCGCCTGGTGAAGATCACGCTCAACACCGGCATCGACGCCGAAGCCGACAAGAACCAGATCGCCGACACCCAGCGCGACCTCTCGCTCATCGCCGGGCAGAAGGCCATCCTGGCCAAGTCGAAGAAGGCCATCGCCAACTTCAAGCTCAAGCAGGGCCAGGTCGTCGGCTGCCACGTCACCCTCCGCGGCAACTCCATGTGGGAGTTTCTCTACCGCCTCCTCGCCGTCGCCCTGCCCACCATCCGCGACTTCCGCGGCGTCTCGCCCAAGTTCGATGGCCAGGGCAATTACAACCTCGGCATCCAGGATTTTTCCATTTTTCCCGAGATCACGGTCGAAAACGTCAAGAAGACGATGGGCCTCGACATCACCTTCGTGACCTCCGTTTCCACCGACGACGAGGGCCGCGAGCTGCTCAAGCTTCTCGGCATGCCCTTCCGCCGGACCGAGCCGGCCAAGACCGCCACCGCCGCCTGAGCCCTTTAACCATCGCGAATTGCCATGCCGAAAACTTCCGCCATCGAACGCAACAAGAAGCGCCAGCGCCTGAGTGACAAATACAAGGCCAAGCGCGCCGAGCTCAAAGCCACCCTCGCCAACCCCGCCACCACCGACGAGGAGTTCTTCGCCGCGCAGAAAAAGCTTCAGAAGCTGCCGAAGAATTCCGCCGCCACCCGCGTCCGCAACCGCTGCTCTCTCAGCGGCCGTCCGCGCGGCTACATCGGCAAGTTCGGCGTCTCCCGCCTCACCTTCCGCGAACTCGCGCTCTCCGGAAAAATCCCGGGCGTGATCAAATCCTCCTGGTAAATTTCCCCGCCGGCGGGAGTCGGATATGACCCGCCGGCAATAAAATCCACATCCACATGACCGATCCGATCGCTGATTTTCTCACCCGCCTGCGCAACGCCAGCAAGGCCCGCCTCGAGGAGTGCATCATTCCGCACTCCATCCTCAAGGAAGGCCTCGCCGGCATCCTCAAGTCCGAGGGCTACATCACGGACCACGCCAACGGCACGGACGAGCAGGGACACAAGACTCTCGTCGTCAAACTCAAGTACGTGGAGGGCGCGCCCGCCATCACCGGGCTCGACCGCGTTTCTACCCCCGGCCGCCGCCTTTATTATCGCTACTCGGAGATCCCCCGGGTCCTCAACGGCCTTGGCATCGCCATCGTTTCCACCTCCAAGGGTCTGATGAAAGACCAGGATTGCCGCCGCCACAAGGCCGGCGGCGAGCTCCTCTGCAACGTCTGGTAAGGAAAGACCGCCACCATGAGCCGCATCGGCAAACAACCCGTTCCCGTTCCCGAAAAGGTCAAGGTCGACATCAAGGACCACACCGTCCACGTCGAGGGCCCGAAGGGCAAGGTCACCAAGACCTTCGCCCCGGTGGTGAAAATCGCCCTGGCCGACAAGAAGATCACCGTCGCGCCGCTGGAGGAGTCGCGCTTCGCCCGGGCCATGTACGGCACCGCCCGCAGCATCATCGCCGGCATGGTCAAGGGCGTTACCCTCGGCTACGCCAAGGAACTCGAGATCCAAGGCGTCGGCTTCAAGGCCGCGCTCAAGGGCAAGCAGCTCGATCTCGCCCTCGGTTTCTCTCATCCCATTTTAATGGACATTCCTGACGGCATCAAAGTCACCGTCACCGATGGCACCAAACTCAAGGTCGAGGGCGCGGACAAACAGCTTGTCGGCGCCGTCACCGCCGAAATCCGCGGCTATTATCCGCCCGAGCCGTACAAGGGCAAGGGCGTGCGCATCGTCGGCGAACACGCCGAGCGCGTCCGCCGCAAGGAAGGCAAGACCGTCGCCTGACGCCGCGACCCCAACCGTTTCTAAAAATGAATACCGTCCGCAAAGCCCAGCTCCTGCAAAAACGCCGCTGGCGCATCCGCAAAAAAGTCACCGGCACCGCCGTGCGTCCGCGCCTCAGCGTCCGATTTTCCACCAAGCACATCTACGCCCAGGCGATCGA
>DASRHD010000209.1:0-4536 GCA_035650695.1 Opitutaceae bacterium | reverse complement strand
TGGAGCCAGCGGACGCCGAGCTTGCCGAAAATGTGTTCCCAGTCGAAATCGCCGGGCTTGAGCTGGCTGGCCGCGGTATTGCCGCGGTCGGGCACGCCGACGGCGCCGCGGATGCCGAAGCCGCGCTCGGTGAAATTGAGGCCATTGCGGACCGAGCGGCCGATGCCGTCGTCTTCGCGCCACTTGATGAAGTCGGTGGCGACGCCGCCCTGCATGATGAAGTCCTCGACGAGGTGGCCGACCTCGTTGTCGACGAAGGCGGTGCAGACGGCGGTTTTCAGACCGAAGCATTTGCGCAGGCCGCGGGAGGTGTTGTATTCGCCGCCGCCCTCCCAGACCTTGAACTCACGCGCGGTCCGGACGCGGCCCTCGCCCGGATCGAGGCGGAGCATGATCTCGCCGAGCGAGATTTGATCAAAGGCACACTGACTGGCAGGTTTGATATTAAGGCTCATCGGAAGAAGTTGAGGGTTCAGAGTTGAAGGTTGAGAGGGGTCAGACCGCGACCTTGAGATCGGCCAGCTTCCACTGCGGCTGCTTGCACTCGGCGGCGATTTCGTTGAGGGCCTTGACCTCCGCCTCGGAGAAAAGCAGCCCGCCGTTTTTGGCCGAGCGGGCTGCGGCCTCGGCCTCGATCTGGCCGGGCAGCATGCAGCCTTCATTGCCGTGGCCGAGAATGTCCTTGATCACGGCCTTGACGTTCTCCGCCTGGCTGCGGCCGAAGGCGAAGGCGCCGGCGTTCATCGCGTCGGGGTGCCAGACCTGGAAGAAGAAGTTGCAGCCATACTTGTCGTCCGGCTTGCCGGTGAAGCGGCTGCGGATGGTCGGGAGAGAGCCGCCAATGAAAGCGGCGATGATTTCATTGAGGAGGGACAGGCCGTAGCCTTTGTGGGCGCCGAAGGGCAAAAGATATTTTGCCTTGGCCGGATCGGTCGTGGGCGTGCCGTTTTCATCGACGGCGGACTGCGGCGGGAGCGGCTTGCCTTCACGGGCGAGCTGCTGCACGCGGCCCATCGCGACCACGCTCGTGGCCCAGTCGATGACGAGGGGATAGCCGACGGCGGCGGTGGTGGGCAGGCCCCAGGAGTGCGGATTGGTCCCGAGGGTGGGGAACTTGCCGCCGAAGGGCACGACCTCGGCGAGCGTGGCGGTGCAGTTGGTGTAGGCGACGTAGCCCTTTTTGGCCGCGTCCATGACGTAGCCGCCGCCCCAGAGATAGTGGAAGGTGTTGTCGACCGAAACCATGCCGACACCGTACTGGTCGGCGAGCTTCATCGCCGTGTCCATCGCGGCATAGGCGGTGGCCTGGCCGAGTTTTTTATTCGCATTCCAGACCTGCGCGGCCGGGAAGCGGCCGGGCTTCACTTCGATTTTGGCGCCGGGCACGCAACCTTTGCCGGGCGAACCGCTGCCGAAAAGATGATCGAGGTGAAGGGCCTTGATCGCGTTATGGGTGCGGATGCCATGACGGGTGGCCTCGGCGCAGAAACGCGAGGCCTGCACGGCCTCCTCGGCGGTGTAGCCGCGGTGCTTGTAGGCGGCTTCGACGACGGCGTTGTGGGATTTTTCGGGGACGACGTAGAAAATTTCGCTCATAAGGAAAAGGAGTCAGGATGCAGGAGCCAGGAGAGGGGAGAAGGTGCCGGCCGGGGTCACACGACCTTTTTCACCGGAACCTCGGGATTGACCTGGGCGATGGGCTTTTCGCCCTTCATCGCGAGCAGTAGGTTTTTCACCGAAGTGGTGGCCTGGCGGACGACGCTTTCATAGGTGCGCGAAGCAATGTGCGGCGTGACAATGCAGTTCGGCAGCTTGAGCAGCGGATGGTCGGCGGGAGGCGGCTCCTGATCGAGCACGTCGGTGCCGTAGCCGCCGACCTGGCCGGACTGGAGCGCGGCCGCCATGTCCTTGGTGTTGACGATCTCACCGCGGGCGCAGTTGAGGATGAGCACGCCCTTCTTCATCTTGGCGATGCTCTTGGCGTTGATCATGTCCTTCGTCTCCGGCGTGAGGTTAGTGTGAAGCGAAATGTAGTCGGAGGCGGCAAAAACCTCGTCGAGCGAGGCGGCCCGCTTGATGTTGTGCGCGGCGGCGAACTTGTCATCCCAGTAAACGTCGAAACCGATCGAGTGCATGCCGAAGGCGTTGGCGCGGATGGCGACCTCCTTGCCGATGCGGCCGACGCCGACGATGCCGATGGTTTTGTCGAGCAGCTCGTGGCCGGTCTTGCGCTTCCATTCGCCCTTGCGCGAGGCATCGACGCCGTAAAGGAAGTTTTTTTCCAGCGCGAGGAGGAGGAGGAAGGTATGCTCGGCCACGGTGGTGTGGTTGACGCCGGGGGTGAAGAGCACGGGAATTTTCGACTCGGTAGCGAACTTGACGTCGATTTTGTCCACGCCGATGCCGTACTTGCTGATGACCTTCAGCCGGGGCAGCGATTTGGTGATGACCGCCCGGGTGATGGCGTCGTCGCCGCATAGAAAGGCGTCGAACTGGCCGGCCAGCTCGAGCATGCGCGCCTCGGGTAACGGTCCGCGCTCGCGGACGATTTCGAAGCCGGCGCTTTCCAGCAATTGGTGGTGCGCGCCCGGCGTGTCTTGGAACGACGTGGTGGTGAGAAGGACTCGTGTCATGGGAAAAGAAAACCTCCACTTTTACCGCGCAAGTCGATGATGGGAAGCAAAAATCCGGTCCCGACCGGCCGCCTGAAGACCAGAAGTTTATGTGATGGCGGCTATTCAGGCGCATGGCTCTTCCCTTCGCCTGCGGCTTTTGCTTGCGCGGGCGCGGCATCCGGCGGTGTATGTTGCGTTTGCCGATGAAAACCAAGTTCACTGACGCCACTGCGCGACTCCGTCGCCGTCTCGGCTCCCGCGCCGTGAGGACGGACGACGCGGCCCGTTACGAGGCGTCGTTTGACAGCAGCAAGCTTTCCTTTCTGCCCGAGGCGGTGATCGCGCCTCGCCGTAATGCCGACCTCGCCGCCGTGCTTGCCCTGGCCAACGAATACCGCGTGCCGGTGACGGTGCGCGGCCGCGGCACCTCCCTGACCGGATCCGCCTCGCCGCGGCGCGGCGGATGGGTCGTCGATCTGCTCGGCTGGAATCGACTCTCGATTGATGCCGAGGCCGGCCTGGCCCACGCGCAGGCGGGCGTGAAGATCGCCGATCTCCAGCGCGCGGCTGAGGCGGTGGGATGGTTTTATCCGCCGGACCCCTCGTCGCGGGAATACTGCACGGTCGGGGGCAACATTGCCTGTAACGCCGGCGGGATGCACGGCGGCAAGTACGGCGTGACGCGCGATTTCGTGCTGGCGCTGAAAGGGTTTCTTCCCACCGGCGAACTCGTGGAGTGGGGCACGCCGACGAAAAAATTTTCCGCCGGTTTCAACCTCCGTGACCTCTGGATCGGCAGCGAGGGCATGCTCGGCGTCATCACCGAGGCCACGCTCAAGCTCATCCCGCGCCCGGCCGAGCGTTGGACCCTCCTCACCGCCTTTGCCGACGAGCCGGCGGCGTTCCGGGCCGCGCGGGCGCTGTTTGCCCGCCACGTTCAACCGGCGATCTGCGAGTTTCTCGATCGTTATTCCGTGCAATGCGCCGAGAGCGCGACGAAGACGGCGGTTTTTCCGGGGCAGGCCGGGCGGCCGGTCATCCTGCTCGAACTGGCCGGCTCGGTGAGCGAAGTAAATGCGGAAAAAGCGGTGCTTGCGGCATGGGCGGAGGAGCACGCCATGGCGCACCGCGCCGCGCGCGACCGCGCCGAAGCAGACACGCTTTGGGCGGTGCGGCGCAAATGCTCCGGCGCGATGTTCGAGCTGGGGGACGCCAAGCTCAATGAAGACGTGGTCGTGCCGCTGAAGAACTATGAAAAATTCGCCCAATTTCTCGAGCGCCTGCGCCGCGATTCAAGGCTCGCCATTCCCACCTTCGGCCATCTCGGCGACGGCAACCTGCACGTGAACATCATGTATCATGCGGCGGTCGCGGCGGAGCGCCGCGCCGCCGAGCGCGCCGTGCGGCGCCTGATGCGCGAGGTCGTCGCCCTCGGCGGGGCGATTTCCGGCGAACACGGCATCGGCCTGGCCAAGACGCCGTTTCTGCGCCTGCAGCACCCGCCCCCCCAGGTCCGGGCGATGCAGGCGGTGAAGCGCGCGCTCGACCCTCGCGGCATCCTCAATCCCGGAAAAATGTTCGAGATTTTCGAGGTCTGGAAGCATCCTCGCGTGGCAGTGAAGCTGCCTTGGGACCACAAGTGAGAGTCGGGTACCGCTCAGTTTTTTGCCGTTAATTTTTTCCGCAGCAAGGCGACGCTGTTGGCCTCGTTGATCAGGTTGACGCGGCCGTTTTTCACGCAGCCGGCGAGAATGAGCTCTTTGGCCGACTCGGGCGTGAGCGCGGGATCGAGGGCAAAGAGTTTGGCGGCGAGATTGGTCACCTGGGGCGCAGCCATGGATGTGCCGCTGAATTTCAGCTTTTGCCCGCCGGGAATGTAGCTCGAAACTTCGAAACCATTGGCGTGGACGTTGACCATCGG
>DASRHD010000208.1:0-8797 GCA_035650695.1 Opitutaceae bacterium | reverse complement strand
GCGCCGTGGCGTCATTCCGGATCACCAACGGGATATTTTTATCCAATATCTGCATTGAGACCTCCGGTGGCACCCAGCCGATTTTCATGAACGGCCTGTGGAAGTCCGAGGCGCGGGAAATCCAGGCAACGGTCCGCGCGTTTCAGAAAGCGACGTGAGCGAGCCGCTGCGCGAAAAAAGGCTATTTCCCAAGCGCTCCCCCTCGCGGAGCACTAAACCGGCCCCGAAAAGACGTCAAATAGCCGGCGGAAAAAAAAGGCAAATGAGTGCCGCCCGGAGACGATGTTCGGCTGAAAGGGTCACGTCGGGGGCACCTGCACGTCGATCGTTCCGCCGGCACCGACGGCGATCCGGAGCGAGGAGATTGTCCCGCCGCGGCTGTCATTTTCCATCGTGGTCTTCATCAGCCGGCCGTTGACCGACAGGTTGGGATGAGCACCAGTGAAGGCCGCGATCCAAATCAAGGCCGGTCCGTGCTGATTGGTGAAAATGGTCTTGGTCGCGCCTTCGTGGCGGACGGTGATGACATTCGCCCGGAGGGGAAGGTTGCGCAGCTCCGCCCAGGCGATCTTGGTTCCAAGGCCGGACTGGGTGCGGATCGCGACCTCAACCCAGTTGCCCTTCACGGCGGAGAGGAGGGGCGAAGTGAAAACCGGAGTAATACCCATGGCGCCGCCGACAATCTCGCCAATGCGGGAGAAGGAGACTTCCGGATATTCCAGCCGCGCATGGCTGAGGTCGACCAGCCGGGCCATGTCGGCGTCGGGATCGTCAAATTCAACCGTTCCCCAGTCGAGGCTGCGCCGGCCGCTGCTGGCTTCCGGCTGGTGATCCTGACTCAGCCGCGCGTAAAACGTTTGGTCTTTTTCGTTCCACCATCTGGCGGTGACGAGGTCCTTCACCGCGGTGGACTTGTCGAGAAAAGCCTGCGCGAGGGCGGCGTTTTGGCGGACCTCCTGGAGATGCGCATAGGCCAGATAGGCGGCGTACTGAGTGGCCAGCACGTCGAAGCCGAGCACATAGGTGTGATCGCTCTCGTTGTAACCCGGAATGCCGCGGTTGCGCGGGAACTTGGCCGCCGGATCGAGAATGCCGCGGACGTTGAGCAGCCGCGGGCGCGTCATGACGTGACCGAGGTCGAGTCCCCAGCGTTCGACGTAATCGTTGACGGTGCGATCGTAGAAATTAAGAAAGACCGGATCGTCGACATAGGTCCGGTCGCCGCTCCAGACGTACATGCGGAAGCAACAATCGAGCAGGTCGAAGTTGGCCGGAAGATTGTACCAGAATTCGGCGTCATTTTTGTAATCGACCGGGGCAGGCTGGCCATAACGGTTGATTTCCCAATAGCTGCACCAATCGCGCGATTCCGAGACGTCGGCCGCAAAACGGTGCAACATGTTGAGGTTGGAGCGGGCCAGGCCGAGCGCCTGCGCGCCCAGCGCCTGGTGACAGGTATCCCGAATGCAGAAGCCCTCCCGGCCCGGCTCAACCGCCTCGTACCAGGGGCCGACCGAATCGCCATCGTCAAAGGCATAGGCCATGGCCTGGTTTTTTGCCCAGTCGAAAACCTTAACCAATTGCGGATCGGAGGAGGTGAGCTCGAGCTTCGAGGCGGGGGTAGCAGCCGTCGGCCGGACCTCGCTGGCGCCGATGACTGTGCCGCCGAGCACGCGATAGCCGGCGTCTTCGCCGAGGACGGCCGCAGTGCCGCCTGCGAGTAGGCCAGCTGCAACCAACCGGACAAGAAATAGATTCAACGAACTCATCTTCTCTTGATATGGCGTTTTTAGACCTTGCCAAGTCGTGGCCGCGCGCGATTACCGGTCAATACCGGTCCATCAGGACAAAAATGATCCAAGCCCCTCCGGCGTTGAGAATGCCGAGGGCTGCGACCAGGAAAACAAATTCAATCGGGCTGCGCAGGCCGGTCCAAAGGAGGGCGCCGACCAAGAGCCCGTTCAGCGGGATCATCAGGATCAGGAAATCACGCAATCGCCGGTTGCGGCGCGGCTTAATGTCCATCAGCGCTTCACGCGCGGCCTGTTTCCGGGCGACGCCTTGCAGGATTTGTACGACATCGTTGGGCAGAGACGGAGGGGAGGAGTTGGCACGGGGTGTGAGAGGGCGGTTGGCTGCCGCAATCAACTCATGATGATCAATCGCCGGCAGTTGGGACTGATTGACCCTCTCGATTTCTCTTTTTTTAAACTGAAAATGCGGCGGGGCGGGGAAAAGCGCGGCACCCTGCGAGAACGTTTCCAAGGCGGCCCATGGACCGGCCGGGTCGGTGGCGGCTTCGGTCTGCGGGTTGACGGCGCCGCCGTCAGCCAGTTCCCTCAACTGTTCCGCGTCAAACGGACCGTGCACCGCATCCGGCAGGCGGAGAAAGAGTGGCGGCGGATCGGCCATTGCAGGATTTGCAGCCGAAGGGCTCGCCACTGCAATCTTGTTCGCGTCAGGGTGGGGGGTGCAGGTCCTCCCACGTGGGGCGGACTCCTCGGCAGGTGACGGGAAAGAAAACTTTTGCGCCGCGGCGGCTTGGTCCCCAAATTGCTGTTGCATCTCTGTCCGGTCTGCCAGAAAGAATCACAGGGCCGTCAACCGTAACCGTATATTCGTATGAAAAAAATCACGAAAGCCACGACGCCGCCTGCCCCTGCGACGAAAACATCCGCCAAAAAGAAGCCCGCAGCCCCCGCGGTCAAAACCGCGGCGCCGAGCCAGGTACCGACCGTCATCACCGCGCATATCAACGTCGGCTTCGGCAATACGCTCTATATTCGGGGCGACGGCCCG
This sequence comes from Opitutaceae bacterium, assembly GCA_035650695.1. Taxonomy (GTDB): domain Bacteria; phylum Verrucomicrobiota; class Verrucomicrobiia; order Opitutales; family Opitutaceae; genus DASRHD01. The sequence continues at coordinate 5,998 of DASRHD010000208.1, read as the reverse complement.
GGCCTCAACTGGGAAAGCGGGGTGCCGATGGATTGCCAGGCCGAGGACAAATGGTCCCTGGTGATCGAGCATGCGCAGCCCTTTGTCTTCAAGGTCCTCCTCAACGACATCACCTGGTGCGCCGGCGACGATTACACCGCCACGCCGGGTGCCAACGTCGACGTCACGCCGGCGTTCTGAGGCGGGCTGAGTCGGGATTGAGCGCCAGCAGCTGCGCGCGCAGCCGCGCGGTCGCTCCGGCGCGGTCATGCAGAATTTCGCGCGGCACGGGCGCGCAACGCAGCCGCACGCGCGAGAATGGTTTGGGCAGATAAAAACCGTCCCAGCTTCCCAGCCGCCAGGCCGACGCAAACTCCATGCCCAGAAGTAGGACGCGTGCGTCGGCCCGACGCGCGACGACCAGACCGCCCTCCTTGAAATCATAGCAGGGCCCGCGTGGTCCATCGGGAGTGATGCCGATGGCCTGCCCAGGGCCCGCGCGCAGCACCTCGACCATCGCCGTCACGGCTTCACGTCCGCCCCGGCTGCTCGAGCCGCGCACCGCCTTCATCCCCATCAGGGAAAAGAAGGCGGCCAGCCAGGCGCCGTCGCGGCTGGCGCTGACCAGTCCATAGGTGGGGCGTCGACCGCGGAAGCGGCGGTAGATCTCGGCCACGACAAAAAGACGATTGTGCCAGACAAGAAAGACGATCGGCTGCTCCTCCTGGGTCATTTCCCGCGGGTAATCCTCGGAAAACTCGAAACGCAGCGTGCGGTTCCAGAGGCGGGCGAGCAGGGCGAGCGGCCACATGAGAGCGCGCCGCCAGCCGCGCACGTCATGCACGGGATACGGAGCTTCGGCTGATGTCATCCCAGCGTTGTTTGGGGCAATCGAGCGCGCCCGCCAAGCGCAGAAAATTTCGGCATGGGCCGCGCCGCCTCCCGGTGTCCTTCCGTGCGTTGACCTCGCGGGCAATTCCCGGCAGGGAAGCGCTCATGTCTGCCGCGGCCTTTCCGCCCTGTCCGCATCTTCCCGCACCCGGTCCGCAAATGGACTGGCGCCACCTCCATATTCACTGTGAAGCGGTGCGCGGAGCGGAATTTTACCGGGCCTGCATGGCCTACGCCCAACACCTCTGGCGGCGGGGACTGGCGGCCCGGGCCATTCTTTGTCTGGACCGGGCATTCGGCGCCGACCTGCGCGGGGACGAACCGGTGCTGACGGACTGGCCGCTGCCTTACGCGGCGATGGCCTGGCTGATGCAAAACTGCCCGCCGGAGGTTTTTCTCGGCAACCCGCGGGTCCATTTCCAACATCTGGCAGGGCGGATGAACGAGCCGCGGCGCGAGCAGCGGCGCTGGCGAGCCTGGGCCTGCTGGGCGCTGGCCCGCGCCGCCCGGCCGCATCTTTCCGGCGATCCGCATCACCGCATCACCGAACCGCCGCTGGAAGTCATCGCGGCCAATCTCCGCGCCCACGGGCATCCCGGGGAGGAGGAGCGATGGCGGAGGGTATTGAACGGAATGGGCCCAAAGTAAAGTGGCGCGGTGGGCGAGACTCGAACTCGCGACCGACGGTTTAGAAAACCGTTGCTCTGTCCGGCTGAGCTACCACCGCAGGAGATCCCCGTGCCTATTACGCTTCGACAGTGCGGGCGGGCAAGCCGGAAGCTTGCAATAACCCCGCGCCGGAGAAACGTTTTTCGTCCGCAAGCCGCTGCCGCCCAGCGGCATTTACCCTAAGACACGCCCCTATTGACCGGGCTTTTCCCCTAAAGTTTGGCTCATCCAAGCCGATTAAAGTCGTTGTGGCCCCAGGTGTCATCGGTTTTTCAAAACTTCTTCCACGGCACCGCGTTCCGAGGACTGGGAAAGGAGGCGATTTCTGGGGCCGGGATGCGCCGGCAAGGGATGCTTTGGCGGCAGGCAATCGAGAGGTCACCGCAGCGGTCCGCTGCGGCCTGACCGCGATTCTTTTTTTTGCGACCACCGCGGGGCTGATCGGGCAAGTCTCGCCCCAACTCAACGAAGAGTACGTGGCCACGGCTTTTGGCCGGGCGTCGGGCCTGCCCTTGCCGGTGGAGACGCTGATCCAGGCGCACGACGGTTACATCTGGGCGGGCACGAGCATGGGTCTGGCCCGCTTCGACGGCATGCAGTTCACGGTTTATCGCACTTCAAAAAATCCCGGCCTGCAGAACAACGCCATCCACGGCCTCTACGAAGATCGGGGCGGCACGCTCTGGATCGGCACGGAGCGCGGCGTGTCGCGCTATCGCGACGGGGTCTTTGAAAAAATGCCGTTCACCGATGCGGCGGTGGACACTTTTGTGGAGGACCACAAGGGCACGTTGTGGATCGCGACCCGCTCCCAAGGTCTGCTGGAATACCGCGGCGGAAAGATTTATACGCACGCCGACGAGCCGTTGCTGGCCAAAAAAGGCGTGCACGACCTGATGGAGGACCGGAACGGCCGGATCTGGATCGCGATGTATTACGAGCCGCTGCTCTATTATGAGAATGGCGCCTTCCACATTTTCGAACTGGATGGCAAGCCGGTCACCGACGTGGCGGCGCTGGCCGAATCCCGTGACGGCACGCTGTGGTTTGCGACCAACAACGACGGCGTCTTCCGGCTCAAAGACGGAAAGCTCAAACACTATGGCGTGGCCGACGGGCTCGGCACGAACAACGCGCTGGCGGTGTATATTGACCGCGACGAAAACGTCTGGGTCGTCGCCGGCGGCATCTGCCTGCTGGGGCGGGGCGGGCCGGATCGCTTCGGTCGTGTCTATACCCGCGTATCGGATTCGTTCCAACCGATCATGGAAGACACGGAGGGCAACATCTGGGCCGGCACCTCCGAGGACGGGCTGGTCTGCCTGCGCCGGGCGGGGTTCCGCCTGATCACGGAGGAAAACGGGGCGCCGGGTCGCAGCGCGAGAATTGTAACCGAGGACGACGCCGGCAACCTCTGGGCGGCGTTCGACCGCAACAGTCCGGCGCGGATCGCACCCGACGGCATCATTACCGCGTTTGGGCCCGAGCAGGGTTTCGGGGCCGAGGTCTGGAGCGAGGCGGCGGCGGCCGACGGCAGCCTTTGGATCGGAACACTCAAGGGACTGCAGATTTGCCGCGACGGCAGAATCGTGGAGAATCATCCTGAGTATCCCCGCGTCCGCGGTATGTTCCGCGACCACACCGGCGCGATGTGGATCGCGCCCGAATTTCAACCGGTCATGCGCGTGGTCAACGGGCGCTACGAAAAAATCGGCGGACAGAACGGCCTCCCGGCGGCCAGCGGTCTGTGTTTCGCCGAAAACGTTGCCGACCACAGCTTCTATATCGGTTTCCACCGCGACGGTTTGGCCAAATTGAAGGACGGAAAAGTGACCCTTTACAACACCGGCAACGGTCTGCCGGCCAATGATCTCCGCGCGGTTTATCCCGACGCCGACGGTTATGTCTGGGTCGGCATGAAGGGCAGGGGCCTGGCCGTGCTGGACCATGATGGGCACTGGCTCAATCCGGACACATTCGCGGACCTGTTTGACCTGACGGTTTGCGCCATTTTCGAGGACGAGCACGGCAATCTTTATCTGGGCACACCCAAGGGAGTGATGGAGGCGCCGAAGGCGGACATTCTCGCCATGGCCCGCGGCGGTCCGCCGGCAAACTTCCATCTTTTTGCCGCGGCCGACGGGGTACGCGACGCCGCCATCTGGTCCCAGTACCAGCCGATTGCCTGGAAGGCGCACGACGGCACGCTTTGGTTCTGTAGCCGCCAGGGTCTGATGGCGATCGATCCGCACCACATTCTCATCAACACCGCCGTTCCGCCGGTCTATATTGAGAAGGTCCGGGTCGACGGACATGACGTGGACTTCAAGGGCACGTTTCACCTCAACGTGGGCACGCGAGCCTCGCCGAAGATCGTCAACGAGGACGGCCTGCAGCTGAAGGCGGGAGCGCGCCTGCTTTCCGTCGATTACACTGCGGTGAGTTTCGCCCGGCCGGAACAGGTGCGGTTCAAGTACATGCTCGAGGGTTATGACGACGACTGGATCGAAGCGCGCCGGCGTCGCGTGGCGGACTACACCAATCTCAAGCCCGGCACTTACACCTTCAAGGTTATCGCCTGCAACGACGACGGCCTGTGGAACAACACCGGCGCGATTGTCCGTGTCGTGCAGGCTCCGTGGTTTTATCAGACGTGGTGGTTCTACACGCTCGCCTGTTTCAGCGTGGCCGGTGCCGGCGCGATGGTCTACCGCCTGCGCACGCGCCTCCTGCGCAAGAAAAACGAGGAACTGGAGCGCCGGGTTGACGAGCGCACCCGCGCGCTGCAGGTCGCCACCCAGCAGGCCGAGGCTGCGACCAAGGCCAAGAGCCTTTTTCTCGCCAACATGAGCCACGAAATCCGCACGCCGATGAATGGCGTGATCGGCATGACCGGCCTCCTCCTCGACACCAGGCTCGACGAAGAGCAGCGGGAATTCGCCGAGACCGTCCGCCGTTCCGCCGAATCGTTGCTCAGCGTGATCAACGAGATTCTCGACTTTTCGAAAATCGAGGCAGGCAAGCTCGAGCTGGAGAATGTCGAGTTCAACCCGCGCGAGGCGATGGAGGACGTGCTCGAACTGCTCGGCGAGGCCGCCCGCCGCAAGAAAATCGAGCTGGCCTGCTGGTTCGATGAGAATGTTCCAACCGAGGGTGTCGGCGATGCCGGCCGGTTCCGCCAGATTTTGATCAACCTCACCGGCAACGCCATCAAGTTCACCGATGAGGGGGAGGTCTTCGTCAGCGCCTCGGCCTCCGCTTTCGACGCTTCCGGATACATGCTTCGGCTTGAGGTCCATGACACCGGCAACGGCATTCCGGCGGAGGCCCGACAGCGCCTGTTCCGGTCCTTCAGCCAGGTGGACGCCTCGGCCTCGCGCCGCCATTCCGGCACCGGACTCGGCCTCGCCATTTCCAAGCAGCTGGCCGAGCTGATGGGCGGCAGCATCGGCGTCGAGAGCGAGCCGGGCCACGGTTCGACTTTCTGGTTCACCATCCGCCTCGGCCGCGGCGCGCCCCGCCACCCCGACAGCCGGGACGGCGGCATTCCCGCGGGCAAACGGGTGCTCATCGTCGACGACAACGAGACCAACCGGCGCCTCCTCGGCAAGCTGCTCGAGCGCTGGAAACTGGTCGCAACCGAGGCGCACCATGGCCGCGAGGGTTACGAAAAGATGGTCAAGGCCACCGCCGGGGGCACTCCCTTCGATGCCGTCATTCTTGACTATCAGATGCCGGAGATGAACGGCCTGGATCTGGCGGAGCGGATCGGGGCGGAGCCATCGCTGCGGCAAACGCCGCTGATTTTTCTAAGCTCGGCCGTGACCCGCGACCATCGTGAGCAGATTGCGCGCTGCAATTTTGTCGCCACGCTGCAGAAACCGGTGCGGCAGGCCACGCTTTTTCGCGTCATGAAAAAATTGTGGGCCGACGGCGAGACCGAAGGGGCGGCGAAAACCGACAAGCCTTCGGCCATCGTGCCGGTCGATCCGGCTGCGGCCGCGCTCATCCTCGTGGCGGAGGACAACGTGGTGAACCAGATGGTGGCGCAGCGCATGCTTGAAAAAATGGGCCACCGGGTGGACGTCGTGGCCAACGGCCGGGAGGCGCTCGAGGCGCTCGCCCGCATCCAATACGACATGGTGCTGATGGATTGCCAGATGCCGGAGATGGACGGCTTTGAAGCGACGACGGAGCTGCGACGGCGGGAAGGCAACCTCCAGCACGTCCCGGTCATCGCCTTGACCGCGAACGCGGTGGAAGGTGAAAGCGAGCGCTGCCTCGCCGCCGGGATGGACGCCTTCATCCCCAAGCCGGTCACGCCGCAGCAGCTGGCGGCCGCGATCCAACGCTGGCTGCCGGACGCGAAAAGATCCTGAATGCCGTGGCTGCGGCGCTTGATTGCCTCCGGACACTACCCCATCCAATCAACACTTGACTTGCCTTCGGGCGATTCTAC
>DASRHD010000207.1:0-3053 GCA_035650695.1 Opitutaceae bacterium | reverse complement strand
GGAAAGTTCGGAAATGCGCTCGTGTTCAACGGTGCCAACGCCCTGGTTACCATCAAGGACTCACGCTCGCTGCATCTGTCTGCCGCGATGACCCTCGAGGCTTGGGTGCTTGCGCCTGCCATCCGGTCCGCATGGCAGGATGTGATTTACAAAGGGAGCGACAATTACTTCCTGGAGGGGACTTCTAACAGAAATGCCGTTCCTGGCGGCGGAGCGACGTTCGGCACCGACGATGCGGTTCTGTTCGGCCCAAAGCCGGTGACTCCCAATGTCTGGACTCACCTGGCGCTTACCTACGACGGGACAGCGCTGCGTCTTTTTGTCAATGGCGCGCAGGTGTCCAGCCGGGCGCATAAGGGAGCCATTCTGACATCCTCGAATCCGCTGCAAATCGGGGGCGACAGCATCTACGGCCAGTTCTTCGCCGGGACGATCGATGAGGTCCGGGTGTACAACGTCGCGCTCAGCGCGGCACAGATTCGGACGGATATGAATACTCCCGTGCGTTAGCTTCCGTTGCCTCAGGTCAAACGGCGTTCTTGATGCCGGGGTCGTAACGCTCCTTGGTTTTGTGCAAGCGCCGTGACAAGCCTTTTGTCAGGCGCCTTCCGCCGAGGGGCGACGACCCGGCGCCCGGGCCGTTCAGAGCGGGGGAAGCTGGGCGATTTGCGCCCGCAGCTCGTTGCGTTCCTCCATCAGGTGCTTCAGGTGGAGAACGATTTTCTTTTGGTTGGCCAGCTGGATTTCAGTCGCATCGGTGAGTTCGTCGATGCCGCGATCGAGGATCACGATCGTGGCCCAGGCTTCGCCCACATCGTAGGCCCCGGTCGCCACGGCTTTGAGCTCCTTAAGCCCGGGATAATCGACGAACATGGAAACCAGCGTGAGGGCCGCATCCTGTTGGCTTTCCACCGTGGCTTGGTCCATGTCATCAGCGATCTTGAACAGCCGTTCTTCGGTCTTGATCGCGGCGAGCGCCATTTTTGCCCCATTGACCAGCACGGCGCGCGAGGCCTTGGGAGAAAATGCCCGCAGCCATTGCTGGAACTCATGGTCGCGCAAATGGAGTTTGACGAACACCTCGGCCAGCCGGTTGGCATCGTGCTCGCTCATAGTGCGAATGCGCTCGAGAAAACTTTCCTGAAACGAAGCCTGGGCCTTGGCAATGGCGTAGTCGCGCGCCCGCCCGACCAGCTGTTCGATCAGGTGTTGGCGGGCCCGCCCCGACTGGCCGGCGAACCAGGCAAAATCCGGCACGGCCCGCTTGAAGCCGAGTCCCTGCAACTGCTTTTGCGTTTCTGCGATCTGTTCTTCCAATTCATGGACGCGGAGAATCAGGCCGACCCGTTCGGTGAAGGCGTCCGCTTCATCAACGATACCGTCCGCCTGGGTTTTCAGCTCCGCTTTGCGCCGCTCCGCCTCGGCGGCGCGGGGGGTGCCTTCCTCCGTTCCGGCGTATTCGCTGACGAAGGCGGCCTTGTCCGCCAAAAAAGTATCCCATTCCTTTTGAATATGGTCGCGCTTGTCGAGCAGGGGGGCGCGGTCCTCCTCCGGGAGCGACTCGGGAATATCGGGCAGATCGAGCGTTTGCGCCCGCAGCGGACAGAAGAAGGAAAGGAAAAGAAGGACGAAGAGGAGAAGCGGACAATGTTTCATGGCGGGCTGGACGGCGGGGGCGGAGGCGGAACGTTGAGGTCGGATATTTTTTTTCGCTGGGCTTTGGGGATGATGGTGAGGTCGATCGTCTTGGAACCCTCGGCGAGTTTCTGTTGTACCGCCGCGGTGGTAATCGCGGCCTGCTTGGTTGAAATGTCATTGACCACCTTGGTCCACTCCTGGGGGCTGGCGTTGGCGCCCTGCTGGGCCAGCTCGCGGCGCTTGGTATAAAGCTGGTCCAGATCCTTGAAGTTATCCGCCTGCTGCTGCGCGACGGCCTGCAACTTTGGACTTTCCTTCACCTCCGGCGGTGCATCCGCCCGCTCGTTGGGGGCGGGTGCCACGACTAGGGGAATGGCCTGGGAAACCGGCTCGCCGGCCGGGACGTCGACGTTTGGCAGCGCGGCGGGAGCGAGGCCGCCGCCGGAATCGAATTCATAACCGCTGCGAACCTTGGCCGTGACATCGGCCGGCGTCCCCGCGGCGGCAGGCTTGTCATTCTCGTCGCGGCCGGCCGCGGCGCGAGAAGAGGAGGTCACGACCTGCAGCTGATCAATGGCGTGCTTGTCGTTGCCCGGGCCGACGGGAAGGCGCTCGACCGGCACGGTATCGGCCTCTTGCGGGGCGACGCCCCGCGAAAAGGGCGTGAGCGGAACGGAAGTGGGAACAGGCTCGCTCTCGAGCGCGACCAGCTGATCGACGAGCGGTCCGCGCGCCGTGGTGTATTGCTGGGCCTGATCCTGCAGCTGGGAGACGGTTTGGTCGCGCTTGGTTTCGGCGTCGGTGTATTCCTGCTGCACTTTGGCGAGGGCCTGCACCGCCTGCTCAATTTCCTGCTGCACTTCCTCCCGGATGCGGTCGTAGTCGGCCACCATGTGTTCATGCCGGGCATTGCCCTCGTTGGCCTCGGCATTGTAGGCCGAAACGGCGCCTTCGTCCTCCGGGTTTGGTTTTTGAGCGTTGTGCCGGTCGGCTTCCGCATTCCAAGCCTCCAGTTGCTGGGTGATATCCTGGAGGCGCTGCTCGGCATTCTGGCGGACGCGTTCGACTTCGCGTTCCTTGGGATCCAGCTCCATGTTTTTGAGATAGTGCAGATGGCTTTCCTCGGTCGACAAATCGCCGGCCAGTTCCGTCAGGCGATCAAGGCAGGCCTTGAGTTGGTTCAACTGCGATTCAAGGTCGCTCAAGCGCTGCTCGCCGTCTTTGCTCGATTTCAAACGGTACTGAAATTCGGCGATTTTGCTACTGAGCATACGGGCGTCCTGCTGAAAGGGCTCGAGGTTGAAGTCGTCGGCGCGAAGGCAAACGCCGAGGGCCAGCAGTCCAGCCAGCCAGGCCATACCGAGGCAGCTGGCGGCAAAGCGAAGGAATTTATTTTTCGGCGCCGTCATGGCTGG
>DASRHD010000206.1:0-13784 GCA_035650695.1 Opitutaceae bacterium | reverse complement strand
CGCCATAAAGCTGGTAACCGAGAATGTACTGGCTGCCGACACTCGTGCCGTAGCCGTAGGAGCTGTTCTGATGATCCTTGTAGAAAGTCTCGCCGCGCAGGGTGAAAAATGAGCAGGGGATCCAATTGGCGCCGAGCGTGTAGTGTCCGTGATTCTCCTTGGCGTTATCGGTGCTGGTGGCCGTGGTGGTGGTCACGTAGGTGTCGCTTTGATCGCGGGGCGAGTACCGGTAATCGGCATTGCCGTAGAGGGCGACATTCGGAATGCCGGTGTAGCGCACGCCGATTTCCGGCGTCCAGGACGTTTCCTTGATCCGGGAGGCGCCGGAATAGGGCAGGGGAGCCGAGGTGACGGCCCCGGTGGTCTGGTTGACGGTGTTCTGCAGGTAGGTAAAGGCGTCGTTGCCCTGGGTGAAACGTTCGTCCGCCTTCACCGCCGTCTCGATGGACAAGTCATTGGTCGCCTTAAGATCGGCGCCGAGGTTGGCGGCAAAGTCCTTCACCTTCGAGCCGCCGATGAGGTTCTGGTAAGAACCGGGAGCGCGGCCGCCGGCGGTCAGTCCGCCCAGGACGCTTTCGACTCCCGCCGCGGTGGTGGCGATGTTGACGTAGAGCGGCCGGTAGCCGGTGATGTCGCTGGTGGAATGCTGGTAGCTCAGGCCGCCGTGCACGGTCGCCTTGTCGCTCAGAATGGTTTCGAATTTGCCCACGGCCGCCAGGGTGTTGGCCTTGATGCCCTGCTGGTCGAGGCCGTAGGTCGCATTGTTGGCCTGGGTGGCGGAAATAAGCCTGGCCGGACTGGCCGGAATGGCGGGGAAGGGCTTCACCTCGCCGGGATAGCGGTTGAGGTAGCGAGTATCCAAGTTTTCAATACGGTCTCCCACCACGCTGAGTTCGTAGGTGGTCTTGCCCACGGTGTGCTTCGCCAGGCCCTCGAGCGTCTGGTGCCGTTCGCCCAGTTGCAAATAGGCCGGGACGATCTTGCGGTCGGCGGAAACGGGATTGAGCGCGGAATTGGATGAAATGGGAATGCCGGTGAGATCGGTGTCGCCCCAGATGGTGGAGTCCTTCCGGCCGTCGCGGAGCTCATTGGTATAACGCAGGGTGACGACGGGTTTGTCGGGAAGGTTGATCATGCCTTCGACCCAGAATTTGGCCCGGTCGACGTGCAGGTCCTGCCCGGGAAGCGGCATCCAGGCGTTGTTGCCGGGGAAAAAACCGCCGATGCCGTCATAGAAGGTGCGGAACCGCTTGTAGCCGGCGTCGATGGAGCCGACCTCATCCTTGGTGAGGTTGAAATGCGCCAGGTAATCATCGGATCCGGCCAGCGCATGGCCGTCGGAAGCCACGTGCACGTCCTTGGAAACATCCTTGTTGAGGCGAAAGTCTTCGATGCCGCCGGTTCCGCTTTTGGCGCCCTTGGTATCGGTCTGGAAGGCGGCTTTGTTGCCGGTCACCCAGGCATTCCGGCCGGAAACGGTGACAAAGTTATCAAAGACCGGAAAGGCATCCTGGTTTGCGGCTGACGGAGAATCCGGGCCGGCGGCATAAAGACTCGGGAGGGCGAGCATCGCACCGACCAGCAGGCCGGGGACGCGAATGAAGGAGGAAAGGTTCGCTTGCATATCCGGGCGGGGTGGCTGAATTCAGTAGCGGAAGTGGTTGTTCGCGTTTGAGCCGTGAATGGCCTCGTGGCAGCCCGCGCTCCAGCAGGTGCCGTTTTGGAGGCGGGTGCGGTGATCCTCCCCGCCGGCGATGATCGTGCCGTTGCCGACGGTGGTGGGATGCTCGAGGTGGCAGCGCAGGCAAAGATTGGCGTCGCGGGCGACGAGCATCTTGTCATTGACCGTGCCGTGCGGGTTGTGGCAGACGGTGCAACCTTCGCGCAAGGCATTGTGCTCGAAAATAAACGGCCCCTTTTGCGCCGTATGGCAGCGGGTGCAGGTCTCGTTTTCCTCGGCCAGATCGCCGGCGCCGCCCTTGATGGCGTCGCCCTTGTGCACGTTGTGGCAGTCGACACAAGCGACATGTCCGGCCAGCACCGGATGGGTGTGGGGAAGGCTGAATTCACCGCGTTTGTCGAGGTGGCATTGGAAGCAGGCCTGGGGCGATTTCCTCGGGTTCACGATCGTGCCCGCGGCGCCGCCGGATTCGATATGCTTGCTGCCGGGGCCGTGACAGCCCTCGCAGCCGAGGCCCTTGGCGTTTTCGCCCTTGACCATCAGCTTGGCGTGGGAGGCGGTGCCAAAGCCCTTGGTGATCTCCTCGTGGCACTGGGCGCACTCCGCGGAGCCGACAAATTTCGCACCCGCCACCTGGGGCGGCGCGACCATGGTGCGGTCGGCCATGACGCAGGAGACGAGGAGCAGGCCCCAGGCGCCGACGCCGCCGAAAATTAACTTGGTTTTGGAGCCGAGCAGCCTCGCGCCCCAATGCTTGATATTGTGAGAGAGCCAGCCTTTTTGCACGCGGAGCAGCATGCCGAAAATGCCGTGGCCTGCCTCTCCACTAATTGCGCAAAGTTACGCGTTTTTTGCGAAGTTGTTCCTTGGATAAATAAATCTAATTCTGAATTAAATCAGAATTAGTTAAACTGTTTATCTGGCCCGTCACTGGCTGCCGGCTCTCCTTCCCCGGCGCTTAGGCCGGGCGGAAGCTCCGCCATTTTTCCAACGGCAGGTTTGCCACGGCAATGATCACCAGCTGGCTGACGACAAAACCGATCAGCCACCAGAAGGTAGCCTGGGTGAAACCGTAGCTGTGCAGGCCCACGCCGAGCATGTTGACGCCGAACCAGCTCCAGCTCGTGACGATATTGCCGAAAACGGCGAGGCACATCAGGCCGCGCTGCTTGACCATGCCGCCCCAGCGGGCGTGCAGGATGAGCGCGTTCCAGAGCACAATGATGAGGGCGCCGTTCTCTTTCGGATCCCAGCCCCAAAACCGGCCCCATGACTGGTCGGCCCAGATGCCGCCGAGGATCGTGCCGACGAAGCTGAAGAGCGTGGCGAAGCAGACGATGCCGTAGACCATGCGCGCGAGCGAATCGGCGGTGGCCTTGTCGAGCGAGCGCGTGAACAAGCCGCGGAAAATATAAATGAGCGCCAAAAAACCGGCCAGAAACGTGGCGCCGTACCCGGTGGTCACGGCGACAACGTGGGTGGACAGCCAGAAATTGGAGTCGAGGACGGCACGCATCATTTCCATCGTGTCGCCGGTGAGGGCAAGATGATGGGCGATGATCAGCGTGCCGAAGCCGACGAGGCCGGCGGCCACGCTGCCGATGGCGTTGCGGTACACCGCTTCCAAGACGATGCAGAGCCCGACCGCGACCCAGCCGACGAAAAGCGCCGATGAATAAAGGTTTGTCACGGGCGGGCGGCCCTCGATCCACATACGGGCGAGGATGCCGGCGGTGGTCAGGGCAAAGGCAACGAGCAAGAGATAAAAAGCCGATCGGCCGAGCGCCTCCGACCATTTCAGCCAGGAAACGATGGCGATGAGGAAGACCGCGACGTAGAGCATCATCGCGGTATAGAACGGCTCGGCGGCGTTGAAGCGGGCCTCGAAATCGGTCTTGTGCAGCGCGGAGGCGAAACGTTTCTCCAGCTGCTCGCGGTAGAGCCGGACGATTTCGTTGAACTGCTCCGGCTGGTGCAGGCGCCAGGCGTGGCCGAGGGCGGCGTAGGCCAGCGCATTCGGGTTAAGGCTGCCGTCGGCGAAGGTGGCCATGAGGGCGCGGCCGGTGTTCTGCCAGTCCTCCGGCTTGGCGCCCTCCGCCGGCGGGATGGTGAGGAGCGAGGCGGTGCTGGACATGAAATCGAAGCGCCGTCCGGCGTCGAGGACCGCCTTGGCCGCAGCCTCGTCATGGGGCTTGCCCGCCTCCTTGGCCCGCACTGCCTCGACCCCTGCGGGGAGCACCTTTTGAAAATTCATCAGCTCGGTGAGGAAGTCGTCGCTGTCCGGCATCACCAGGCTGTATTTGAGTTTTTGATACAAAATAAGCCCGGTCTGGAGCTTGAGCACGGCGCGCTCGAAGGCGGTCTGCTCGGCGTTGTCGACCTGGGAGGCGAGGGTGGCCTGGCGCTCCAGCTCGGAGAGCTTGGGCGAAAGCTGCTCGAAGGAGAAAAATTTCCTGTCCGCGCCGTCCTCGGGACGGAGGTCGAAGAGCGCGAGGGTGTCGAGGTTGTCGATGCGGAAGACCTGGTACTTGTCCGCCGTCTCCGACTGGTAAAAAACATCGAGCAGCCACTCGATCGGGCTGAGGGCCCGGCCATCGGGCGTGGTCACGTGCTGCTTGCCCTGAATTTCCAGCAGGCTGGTGCGGGCGACGGTATCGAACGGCTTGAGCCGGCCATCGGCCAGCACGGGCAGGCGGGAGAAGCCGGCGAGATCGAAATCGCTGCGCGGGCGGGGCGGGAAGAGCGAGAGGCCGACGCCGGCGAGCGCGAGCAAGAGGACGATCAGCGGAAGGGAGCGTTTCATGTTTTAACCGCAGAGGACGCGGAGAGCGCAGAGGGTTCGGCAAGATGATTGACCAGCCGGCGGATGCCGTCTTTCAGGACCGGGACATTGAAATTGATCAGCAAACCGAGCGGCAGATGGGAAAGCTTGAGGTAAGTGAGCAGCTGGGCTTCATGGAGAGGTAGAAGTTTTTCAACGGCCTTAAGCTCGATGACGATCTGTCCCTCGGCAAGGACATCGATGCGATAGCCGCAATCGATCTCCGTGTCCTTGTAAACCACCGGCATGTTTTTCTGCCGGACGAAACGGATGCCGCGCAAGGCGAGCTCGTGGCAAAAGGCTGCTTCGTAAGCGGATTCCAGCAATCCCGGGCCGAGCGCCCGATGCACGTCGATGGCTGCGCCGTTCAGTTCGTAGCTCAATTCATTGATCGTTTTCATGCACATCTCGGCGTTCTTTGCGTCCTCTGCGGTGAAGCTTAGGTCCGGGCCGCGCGTTTTTTCACGAAGCCGAAGAGGTGCAGGCCAAACTGCACGACCAGGCCGAGGGCGACGAGCAGGCAGGCGATGTAGGGCAGCTGCCAGCTGGGATTGCTCACCACCTGCAGCACGCTGAGGCCGTCGGCCTTGTTCATCTGGTACTGGTAGTAGGTGAGGCCGCGGTAGCGCAGCGGATTGTTCATGTAGATGAGCACGTCGCGGCTGTTTTTGTCGTCGTCATCCTGGATCCGCACCTGGCTGGAAAAATTTTTCGGGATGTCGGTGCCGGGATAAACGTCATTTTTCAGCTGGAGCAGCTTCATCGCGTAGGGCGTGTAATAACGCTTGAAGCGCATGACCAGCTGCCAGGTGTGGCCGGCATAGTCGAAAGTCTGGGCTTCCTCGAGCCAGGGGGAAACCAGCCAGATGCCGAGCGAGCCCTCCGGGCCGACGAGTTCGACGCAGGCGGCGGGCATGTTGCGTTCGTCCTCCTTGTAGGTGACGGGCTGCGGCGCGACCGCAAGCTGCGGGCCGAGGTCCATCGTGGCGGGGGAGGGCGGGGCATTGGGCGCCTGGCTGCGCATCTGTACCACCGAGTTCGGATAATAAAGGCGCGGAACGATCCGGAAGGGCAGGCGCGGACTCTGCACCGGCTCGTCGCGGGCAAGAAGCGACTCCGGGATGGACGTGACATCGTCGAACTTCGGGTCGGTCACGTCGATCACCGCGAGTTCATTGAGACGGAAATCCTCCGAGTAGCGTTTGGTTTCGCCGACGCGGAACTGCACCTGGCTTTCGCGCTGCTCCAAGCCGGTGAGAAACTGGCTGAAAATGAGCAGGAGCAGGCCGATGTGGGTCAGCCAGATGCCGGATTTCCTCGCGTTAAATCGGAAGCGGTAGAGGTGCGCGGCGACGAGGTTGAAAAAGAGCAGGCCGCCGATGAAGTACCCGCCGGGAAACACCGGCACGGGCAGGCCGCTGATCCGCTGGATGACGATGAAGCTGAAAAACCATTTATGCTGGATGCCCCAGACGCCGAGGTGGACCTGGTCGAGGGTGGCGAAAAACACCAGCAGGATGGAAAGCACCAGCAGCACCACCGTCAGCCGCAGGGAGACGAGAAAACGGACGAAGGGTTGCAGGAGTTCGTTCATGGTCACGGCGCCTTCACGGTTTTAAGGAAATCGAGGAAGGATTGCTTCTGGCCGGCGACGACCGCATCGGGCCCGAGCATTTTGAAAAAATAAGTCTGGCCGCCGAAGGAGGCGATCGCCGCGAGCATGCGCGCGGGCGTGCCGCCCGACTGGCCGGCGAGATCCACGACGATGAAATGGAGGCCGTTGGCGTCGAGCGTGGTGGTGGCACCGGCGAGGTCGTTTTCCGCCAGCGGCGCGAGCCCGAGCTGGCCGCGCCAGCGATTGATGTTGGCCGCGATGCCGCCGGCCTCGCCGGGAAAGGCGATGACCGAGACATCGGCCACCGCGCCGCCCGCGCCGGGAACATCGAAGCTGCCAAGGCGCATCTGACCGGGAGACTTGGCCTGCCAGCCGGCGGGTGCGGTCCAGGTCAGGGTGGGAGCGGACGCGGCCGCGTCCGGCGCAGCGGTGCCGGCATCGGCCGGCATGGTGCCGCCGGCAAAGGGAGCGAAGGGTGCGCCGGGGTTTTTCGGCAGATCGTTCGTGCTTTGAACCTGCGGCTGGCCGGCCAGCACCGGTGCGCCGGCCGGGGTGGCGTCGAAGGCGACCGATTGCAGGAACGCCATGAACGTGTCGCGTTGCGCGGCCACCAGGGCGTCATCGCCGACCAGTTTGAAAAACCAGGTGCGGTCCGCCTGTTTCAGCCAGGCGCCCAGCAGCCGTTTGTTTCCTCCGCCGGATGCATCCTTGCCCCCCAGGTCGACCAGAGAGAATTTGCCCGCCGGAGCGTCGACCGTTTGCACCGTCTGCGCGAGCGCGGCGTTGTCGATCGGGCCGAGCCCGAGCTGGCCGCGCCAGCGGTTGACGTTGGCGAGATCGCCGCCGACGTCGCCGGGAAAAACCGTGACCGACATGTCCGCGCTGGCGCCGTTCGCGCCGCCGACCAGAAAACTGCCTTTGCGCACGCCGTCGGGCGCGCGCTCCTGCCAGCCGGCCGGTGTCTTCCAATGCGCGGCCGGCGCGCCGGGAGCGGCGGTGGCCAGACCGGCGGGCGGGGGGAGGGCGGCCTCCTTCGGCACGCGATAAGAGGTGATCTTTTCATCGCGACACGAGGCGATCAGAAGCGCGGCGGCGCAAAGCCAGAAGAGGCGGAAAAACATGGAGAGGTCAGCAATCTAGTATTCGCGTTAAAAATTCAATCTAAACCACCCACTTATCGACGCCGCTTAAGCGCGCCATTAGCTGGCGGACGGAAAAATGCGCTGCTCTGCGACGGTCAACAACCTAGCATACTTTCGCGCCGGAGGAGATTTTAATTTTGCAAATTAATGTCATTTCCACCTTAAGCGAACCCTCACGCTCACTTCCCGCCCACAACATGAATTATAAAATCAAATCCTACGGTTGGATTCCCGACCTGCCCGATCATCGCGACCACGTTTATGCCGCGCCCATGGAAGTCGTGGCCACGCTTCCGCCCAAAGCCGACCTCCGTCCGCAATGCCCGCCGGTTTACGACCAGGGCCAGCTCGGCAGCTGCACCGCCAACGCCATCGGCGCCGCCTTCGAGTTCGATCTGCTCAAGGAAAAGAAAACCGACTTCATGCCTTCGCGCCTCTTCATTTATTACAATGAACGCGTGATCGAAGGCACGGTGAAGACCGACGCGGGCGCGCAGATCCGCGACGGCATCAAAAGCATCGCCAAACAGGGCGTCTGCCCGGAAAGCGACTGGCCCTATGTCATCACCAAGTTCACGGCCAAGCCTCCGGCCAAGGCCTACAAGGACGCGCTGAAAAACCAGGCGGTCTCCTATTCGCGCCTGACCCAAAGCCTCAGCCAGCTGAAGGGCTGCGTCGCTTCCGGTTATCCCTTTGTTTTCGGCATCACCGTCTACGAAAGTTTCGAGTCGCCCGACGTGGCCAAGACCGGCAACGTGCCCATGCCCGCGGCCCGGGACAAGGCGCTTGGCGGCCACGCCATTCTCGCCGTCGGTTACGATGATTCCACCCAGCGCTTCATCATCCGCAACTCCTGGGGCCCGGGCTGGGGCCAGAAGGGCTATTTTACGCTGCCCTACGCCTACGTCATCGATTCCAACCTGGCGTCGGACTTCTGGACCGTTCGGATCGTCGAGTAAAATCGCCGTTTCTTTGCGGGCGAATCGGTTTGCGCCGGTTCGCCCATCTGCCCAGAAAACGGGGAAATGAAAATTACCCCGCTGGGCGATACCGCGCTTGTCGTCGAGCTGGCCGAAAAGATCGGCGACGAGGCGCTGGCTCGCGTGCAGGCGCTGGTGCGCACGCTGGAGCAGGATCCGCCGCGAGGCATGGTCGAGCTGGTGCCTTCGTTCACCACCGTGGCGGTTTTCTACGATCCGGCAAAAATCGAAAATCTCGACACCTTGCGCAACGAGCTGGTCGCGCGCGCGCCGAAAAAAGTCCGCAAGGAGGACAAGGCCGCGGCGCGCGAGATCGTCATTCCCGTCTGCTACGGCGGCGATTTCGGGCCGGACCTGGGCGAGGTGGCGGCTCACACCGGCCTGAGCGAGGCCGAGGTCATCGCCCTGCACCATGGCGCGCATTATCGCGTGCATGCCGTCGGCTTTGCCCCGGGCTTCCCCTATCTCGCCGGCCTGCCGGAAAAATTGCACACGCCCCGCCGCGCCACCCCGCGCACGAGCGTGCCTCCCGGGTCGCTCGGCATCGGCGGGGCGCAGACTGGCGTTTATCCGCTCGCCACGCCCGGCGGCTGGCAGCTCATCGGCCGCACGCCGCTGCGACTTTTCCGGCCCGAGAATGATGCCGATCCGGCGTTGCTCCAGCCCGGTGACCGGGTCCGCTTCCAACCGCTTTCGCCGGAGGAATTCGCCGCATGGAAATGACCATCCTCAGTTCCGGCGCGCTCACCACGGTGCAGGACCTGGGCCGGACCGGGCATCGCCGCCAGGGCGTGGCCCTGGGCGGCGCGGTGGACACTTTTGCCCTGCGCGTGGCCAATCTTCTGGTGGGAAATCCGGGCGAGGCCGCGGCGCTGGAGTTCGCCCTGACCGGTCCGCGGGTGAAATTTTCCGGCGACGCGCTGGTGGCGGTCTGCGGCGGCGAATTCGGCAGCGTGCCGGCCTGGCGGCTGGTGCGGCTGCAATCGGGCGGCGAACTTTCGCTGGAAAAATGCCGGATCGGCTGCCGCGGTTACCTCGCGGTGGCGGGCGGGTTCGACGTGCCGGCCGTGCTCGGCGGACACGGCACCGACCTGCGCGGCGGCTTCGGCGGACACGAGGGCCGGGCGTTGCGGGCGGGGGATGTAATCAAGGTCGGCCGGGGCGTGCTCGAGGCGCATCGCCTGCGGCCGGATGCGGCGCTGCGCCACTTCATCGCGCCGGAAATCCGGCCGGCCTATTCGCGCTCGCCGCAGGTGAGGGTGGTGCGCGGCGCGGAGGCGGACGAATTTTCTGCAAATTTTTTCGCCTCGGAATTCACCCTGACCGAGCATTCCGACCGGATGGGCCTGCGCTTCGCCGGCGCCCGCCTCGAGCGGCGGCCGGGCGCTCCCGACCTGGTTTCCTCGCCGCTCGCCGCCGGCGCCGTCCAGGTGCCGCCCGACGGCCAGCCAATCGTGCTGATGGCCGATGCGCAGACGCTCGGCGGCTATCCCAAGATCGCTCACGTCATTTCCGTCGACCTCCCGCTGCTCGCGCAGCTCCGGCCCGGCGACACCGTGCAGTTCGGCGAAGTTCCGATGGAGGAGGCGCGCCGGCTCTGGCTGGCGCGCGAGCATATCCTTGCTCTTCTTCGTGAGGGCTTGATGGAGAAGCTGCACTAAATTTTTTTCGGCCGGCCGGGGCAGCGGCGCGCCCCGCCTCCCGGTGGGTGGACGCTTCCCTTCCTTCGCCGGAATGGAGCCAGCCGGCGGTAGGAGGGTATCCCACCTCACGGGCAGGTGTTCACCCGCTCGCGGTCTCCCGCCGGCCCGCGTATTATGGCCGACGTCTGACGCCCCGCCAACGGCGACTCGACCATATGACAAACGACAACAATCCCACTTGCTTCTCCGTCGGCCTCATCGCCCGCAACGGTGAAAACACCATTCGATCGACGCTGGAGGCCGTGTTCCAGCAGTCGCTTTTTGCGCGGTTGAGCGCCTGCAGCGGACGGTGCGAAGTATTCTGCATCGCCTGCGGCTGCACCGACCGCACGGCGGAGATTGCCCGCGAGGTCCTCGCCCGGATGGAGCGGGAGCACCCGCATCCCCAGGCCTTCACCGCCCGCGTGGCGGAAATCTCCGGCACGGCGAAGATCAACGCCTGGAATCTCTTTGTGCACGAGTTTTCCGCGCCGGAGACGAAGTATCTCTATATCATGGACGACGACACGGTGCTGTATCACCCCGACGTGCTCTACAATCTGGCGGGAACGCTGGAGCGCAGTTCCACCGCGAGCGTTTCGACCAGCCGCCGTTACAAGGACGTGCTGTTCAAACCCCGCAAGATGGCGGGTGCCGGCGACCGGCGGACGACCGGGCAGCTCTACTGCCTGCGCGCCTCGATCGCGCGCCACATTTATCCGCCGCGCGATCCCGGCGTGGTGGGGGATGGCTTCCTCAAGGCGGCGATCTGCACCGATTTTTTTATGCATGCCCCGGATCCCTCCCGCATCGTCTATGAACCGGAGGCTGCGCCGGTTTTCGCCGGCATGCCTCCGGTCGGAGCGCGGGAGGAAAAGGAACCTGCCACGGTGGAGGTGGCGAGGCGGCCGAGAGCGCGGGAAGCGAACGGCCGGAAACCGGTCGCCAGCCGGCGGGGCTCGGCCCGGACGCCCTTTGTCGAGCGCTTTTTTCCGACCTTCGGCGTCGCCTTCCGACGCCTCTGGGGCCGGAAAAGGCCGGCCGGCACGGAGGCGCCGTCCCTCACCCCGGTGATGGCGGGTCTGCCCTCCCAATTTCCTGGCGGCAAGTCCTGAAAAGGCGCCGCCGGGCATCGACCCAGCGCCGGCCGGCGGGCGGGCCGGCCGGCGCTGCCGGGTGCCCTGATTATTCCAGATCGGTGGTCAGAAGAGTGGCGAGCCTCGGGGTGGACTCAATGATGCCCTTGGCCAGGGCGTAGCGGGTCAGGCCGGCCACCTCGTGGATGTTAAGCTTGTTCATCACCTGCTGGCGGTGTTTTTCCACTGTCTTGATGCTGATGGCGAGATCGGCGGCGATCTGCTTGTTGGCTTTCCCCTCCGCCACGAGCTGCAGCACCTCCAGCTCGCGCGAGGTCAGCTGCTCGGCGTGTTTGCGCAGCGGCTTTCCCTTGAGGTAAGCCTGCCGGTAGTAATCGAGCATCCGCTTGGAGATCGCCGGGCTGAAAAATGAATTTCCCTTCACCGCCTCGCGGATGGCCTTGATCAGGTCGTTGGCCGCCGTCTGCTTGATCAGGTAGCCGATCGCGCCCGCCTCCGTCAGCGAATGGACATACTCGTCGTCGCCGTAGGAGGAAAGGATCAGGACTTTGGTCTCGGGGCATTCGCGGGTGATCTGGCGGGTGGCCTCGAGGCCGTTGAGCTGCGGCATGGCAATGTCAATCACGGCCACGTTGGGATGGAACTGCTTGGCCATCTGCAGCGCCTGCCGGCCGTTTTCGGCCTCGCCCACGACTTCGATGTCGGGTTCGGCCTGCAGCAGGGAGCGCAGGCCTTGGCGGACCACGGTGTGGTCATCGGCCAGGAGGATGGTTATTTTTTTCATGCGAAGGGTGATGTTTAAGAGAATCGCGGTTTTGCAATTTCTCCACTTTTCGGTGTTGATAACTGAAAGGCAGGCGGACGCGGACGGTCGTGCCGCGCCCGGGGATGGACTCGATGAAAAACTCGCCGCGGACCAGGCGGACCCGCTCCTGCATGCCGAGCAGGCCGAGCCGGTGGTTCTGCTTGTTGTTCAAAAGCCGCTTCTGGGCCCGTCGCGAGCGGCCATTGTCCTTGATTTCCATCGTGATGCCATCGCTCCATCGCCGAAAAGCGATCTGCACCCGGCTGGCCTGGGCGTGCTTGAAAACATTGGTCAGGCTCTCCTGGGCCACGCGATAAAGGACCGTGCCCTGCTGGTTGTCGAGGTTGGCCAGGTTGGCGTCGGCACGGAGCTCGGTCTTGATTCCGGTGCGCTGACTGAAACTTTTCAGGTAGGAACGCAGGGCGGCATACGGTCCCAGGGTATCGAGCATGTCGGGGCGCAGCTCGCGAGCGAAACGGTGGACGTTTTCCAGGCTCTGCATCAGCAACTTCTGCGCGCTGGCCAGTTCCTGACGGGAGGTGCGGTCCGACCGGGTGTGCTTTTTCAGCAGGGCCAGGCTGACATTGACGGCGGTGAGGGTCTGGCCGATTTCGTCGTGGAGCTCGCGGCTGATGTGTTTGCGCTCCTCTTCCTGCGCCGTGACCACCTTATTGGAAAGCAAGCGGAGATTTTCCTCCATGGCCCGCGCCTGCTCGAACAGTTTCAAGTAATGCTCGGTGCGCTCGCGCAGCTCGTCCTCCGCCCGGCCCCGCTCGGCGACCTCCTGTTCCAATTTTTCATTGAAGGCGGCGAGCTGGCGGTTGCGGTGCTCGAGGGTCTCATTGAGTTGCTGCAGCCGCTCCCAAGCCTGGCGAAAGCCGCGATGGGCGACCTCGAAGGTGGAGAGCGCCTCGAGCAGAAATGCCTGGTCGGACCCGATCCGCTGCGGGACGAGTTCCTTCCGGTCGGTCAGGACCACGAGGGCGAGCATCGCCTCCTGGTGCAGGCGGACCATCTCCAGCATGCCCATGCCGCGGTTAAGGGCGAAGCGCCCCAGCTCGTAGGCGGCCTGCAAATATTCCTCGCTGCCATGCCGCAAATAGTCGCGCAGGGCTTGCTGATATTTTCCCTTCAGGGTGGTCCAGGATTTAGGCACGGGACGGACCCAGGTAGCGGATGGTGAGGACGAGCGCGTCGTCGTTGCCCCGAAAATTTTGTTCCAGCATCCGCTCGGCCATGGGTTGGAGCGGCTCGGACAAATTCACCCGGTCGGCGAAGGATGGCTTCACCCCGTCGGTGCCGAAGACGAGCAGATCGCCGCGATAAAGCGGGTAAACGCTGGCATGAAGGGAGGGGAGCTGGTAGCCGACCACGCCGCTGCGGAGAAGCACGGTTTCGCGGCTGGGATTGGCGGAAGGGCTGGCTCGGAGCAGGACGGACTCGACGTTGCCGATGCCCAGCGTGGTCACGGTGGACTCCCGGCTGTCGAACACCGCGATGGTCATGACCACGCCGCGGGTCGAGCGCAGGGCGGCGTGGCAATGTTCCGCCAGCCAGATGACGGACTCGCCGGTGTATTTATTCAGCAGCTCGATCGCTCGCGAGGCGGCTTCGTTGGCTTCGTTGCCGTGGCCCACGCCGTCCACCACCGCGACCAGCGTGCTATCCTCGCCCGGCAGAATGAGATGGAGGTCACCCGAGAGGTTCTGGCCGGGCCGGGTCCGCGAAGCCACCCCCCAATGAATAAGTGAATTGATGGCATTATTTTCACTCATGAGAGCGGAGATCACGGTTAGGGAAAAAAGAGAGAGGGTGCGGGCGGGAAAACGACTTTCCGCAATCAGACGATAAAATTTAGCGCGGAGAAAACCAATGGGGCGTCGGCCCCGTGGCGGTGACGCGATGTTTGAAGTTTTTTGGCAAGGGCAACCGGCCTCCGGGTTTAGCGGCTAATGCAGCCA
>DASRHD010000205.1:0-3008 GCA_035650695.1 Opitutaceae bacterium | reverse complement strand
AACCGGGCTTCTCCACTAGGTTCGTTTTTTTGTAACTTCGGCGTCCGAATTGGTGTAAGAAGACAATATACCCGCTTTTTCCCCCTTTGAACGCTTTTGCCTCCACCGCCGACCAAATCCCGCCGTCCGAATCCGCCTTCAGCCCGATCATCGAAGCCCACGGCCTGAGCAAGACCTATGGAACCCAACGGGCCTTGATTGACGTGAATGTCACCGTACCGACAGGCACGATCGGGCTGCTGGGGCCGAATGGCGCGGGCAAGACCACGTTTATCAAATGCCTGCTCAACCTGGAAGCCCCCACGTCGGGCGATGCGCGCGTCCTCGGCGTGGACATCCGGGCAGCCAATCGGGCCTCGCGCGAGCGCGTCGGCTACAGTCCGGAGCAGGATTGCCAGATCCCCGGCATGGCGGGCTGCGAATACGTCACCTATTGCGGTCAGCTTTCCGGCATGCCTTTCCCGCTCGCCCGCCAACGCGCCCATGAGATCCTTGACCTCGTCGGCATGGGGCAGGAGCGCTATCGGCGGGTCGAGACGTATTCGACTGGAATGAAGCAACGCATCAAGCTGGCGCAGGCGCTGGTTCACGACCCGAAAGTGGTCTTTCTGGACGAACCGACCAACGGTCTCGATCCCTCCGGCCGCGAGCATATCCTCCGTCTGATCGGCTCGCTCTGGCGCGATCTTGGGATCAGCGTCGTGATGTGCTCGCATCTCCTGCGCGATATCGAACGCGTTTGCGACCGTGTCATGATCATCGGCCACGGGCGGTTGCTGGAGCACGATACGATCGCCGCCCTGAAGGGCCGCCATCGCCGGATCATCGAGCTTGCGCCAGCCGGCGAGCTTGAGCGCTTCGCCACGGTGCTGGCCCAGACGGGGCACGACCCCGTCCGGCTTCCGAACGGCAAGCTGCGCCTCGAATCCGTCTCCGACTCGACGGAGTGGATCCTCGAGCTGATGCGGGCCTATGCGCTGCCGCCGGCCGAGATTGTGGCCAACCCCGACGCCCTGCACGAGCTCTTCGTCGCCGCTGTCGCCGCCGACCATGGAAACAAGCCTTGACCTGAGTCGCTGGCGCGAACCGCCGCGCGGTGTTGCCTACCGCCGCTGGACCATGCTTTCCACCGGTCTGCGGCTGTTGTTTCGTGCGCGATTCTTTCAGATCCTGCTCGCGGTGGCGTGGCTTGCCGGCGTGCTCGTCGGCTTGCTCGGCGTGGCCTTCAGCCAGTCGATCGCCACCGGCGGGTGGCTCGATACGCTGGCCGCGCACTTCGGCCCTCGCGCCGAAGCGTTGGCCTCGGCGCTGGGCGGTTTCGCCGTGCTTTATCCCGACATCTGCGTGCGCGGCATTTTCACGCTGATTTTCTGGGTGCATTCGTTCGTCGGGCTCTGGCTCACCCTCATCGCGCTGACCGTGATGGTGCCACGGCTGATCACCCAGGACCGGGCGAGCAATGCGCTAACCGTTTACCTCGCCCGCCCGCTCACGACCGCGGATTACCTGCTCGGCAAGCTGGGAATGATCGGCGGCGTGATCGTGCTGGTCTGGACCGCGCCGCTCCTGCTGGGCTGGCTGCTGGGCATGATGTTCGCGACAGACCGCGATTTCATCATTTATTCGGTGGCACCGCTTTTGCGCGCCCTGCTGTTCAATGGCATCGCCCTGGTCTCGCTCGCGGCGATCGCGCTCGGTGTTTCTTCGCTCAGCCGCACCTCGCGCAACACCGTCATTCTCTGGATCGGCCTGTGGCTGGTCGCCGGGGCGGTGGCCGGGCCGCCGAACGCACCTCATTGGCTCCGCCGCTGCAGCTTCTCGCATGATCTGGGCGAAGTGCGGCAGCAGGTCCTGCGGCTCGACAGCGTGCTGACCGATGCGGGCGGGAAGCTGCCGTTCATCGACCGGCGGTTTGCCGACAATCTCACGCGGGCCGGCGAAAAGACGCAGGCGGACGATTTCGGCGGCGCCTTGGCCGGGCTTGGCGTGTTCGTGGCATTTTCCTCTTTTGTGTTTTTTCGCAAGCTCCGTCCCGAATGAGCACCATTATCCAGGCCGATCACCTCAGTCGCTTCTACGGGATGATTCTCGGGTTGAACAACGTCACTTTCACCGTCCGGCCCGGCATCACCGGTGTGGTCGGGCCGAACGGCGCCGGCAAAACCACCCTTTTTCGCCTGCTGCTCGGCCAGATTCAGCCAAGCTCCGGGACATTGAGGGTTTTTGGCGGCTGCCCCTGGAACAATCCGGCGGTGCAGGCGCGGGTCGCCTATTGCCCCGAAAGCGAGCAGGTTCCCCGCGGACTCCGCCCCCTGGAATGGCTCACCGGCCTTGGCATGATTTCCGGTTTGTCCGCCCGTGAGGCTCGCACCCGCGCCGGAACGGCGCTGGAGCGCGTCAGGCTTGCGCCCGAGCACTGGAAAAAACAAATCACCGCTTATTCAAAGGGCATGAAGCAGCGCGTGAAACTGGCCCAATGCCTTCTCCATGAACCCTGGCTGGTCGTCCTGGACGAACCGATGAACGGCCTCGATCCGATGGGGCGCGAAGACATCGGCGGGGTTCTGCGGCAGCTCGCCCGCGAGGGCACAAGCGTGCTTATTTCCAGCCACATCCTGCACGACCTCGAGGCGCTCTGTGCTGATTTCATCCTCCTGCGTGGCGGCCGCATACCACGCTCGCTCAATGAGGCTGCCTCAACCGACGCGCGGACGCGCTGGCCTGACGCCACCACCTTCCGCTGCGGCTCGCCTGAAAAACTCGCACGCTATCTCTTCGATCAAAATCTTCTTCGCGGTTGCGACATGGTGGTGGAGACCGGCACATTGCACGTCCGGTGGCGCGAGCCGGAGCGATTTTACGGTGATTTTCAGCGGCTGCTCCTCGAAAGCGGCGTCCCGATTTTTGAGGTGCAGGCCACCGCGTCATTTCTGGAAAAAATTGTCGAACCCGCCAGCCATCCATGAATACCGTGCCCCCCGCTTCCGCCGATTTTCCCGCCCGCGTAT